>CAIWVT010000374.1 GCA_903916135.1 uncultured bacterium | reverse complement strand
TGAAGCCTTCACTTTGAGTGAAAGCTTCACTTAGCGTCAACCTCAAAAAAATTGAGGTTGCCAACTCAGGGTGCGAATTCCGAAAACCATAACGTCCATTCGCCATAGCGACCTTTTGTCAAAACTTGTCTGCCACGGAACCAATATTTCATTTTTGAAATAAGATTCGAGGCAGCAATGCTTCCGCATGAAGAGGTTCCATTTGGCTGTTACACCTACATTCGTACTACTACAAATACCATATCGGCACAACAGATATCAGCTAACTCATGCGGATTTTGTGATAGTCATAGGAATCGCGGCGCTGCTTTTCCAAGACTTCATAAATTTTAGACGCCAAATGATTAAAAACTTCTAAATTATTTTTTCTGAGCCAATCAATAGCTTTAGGTTGGTTGCGGCAAGCATCGGCAAACACGATATAAAACTTATAATTATTCTTTTTAAGCCAAATATAAGCATCATCATATCCATCCATGGCATTGCTAAGTATGGCAAATTCGGGGTAGCCGTTTTTTAGCAGCCAGTAAAAAGCCTCGTTATCGGAATTTATACAGTTAGAAAGGGCAGCCAATTCAGCATAACCATTTTCGGCAAGCCAGCGAAAGATTTTTTTATTCCCGCCAACAGCTTCCCCAAATGCAATTAGTATTTTATGATCATAACGTTGCATCTACAAATATATTTCGGTTTAATAAACGCTTGCTTTGATATTTAATTGTCTCACTTTTTCGGCAATCAATTCCAATTGAGGCTCCATTATTTTTTCAAGACGTGCCAGAGGAGGACGGCGATCTAAAGAATAAACCATCACTTCTTTTGGCTGTATTGCTTGAATATGTTGCAACCATGCTTCGATTTCGGAATCAAGGGTGTTGTCAATTGCCACTCCTTCCATCTCACCACGAACAAACATACTTTGGATGATGAGTTTCCCATCGAATTTTATTAACTGCTCTACTATTTCACGTAAGGTAATGCGATTTTTTGGCTTGTTAATCAATTGAAACATTTGCTCCGAACCGGCATCCAGTTTCATAATATTATTCACCTTTGTCAAGGCTTCAATCATATTTTCTTTTGCAAGCATCGTTGAATTAGACAATACACTGATTTTTGAATTGGGAGCATACAAATCTCGTAAACGGATGGTGTCATCAATAATTTCAACAAACTGTGGATGCATAGTTGGCTCCCCATTGCCGGCAAAGGTTAATGAATTTAGATTGACATGTTGCTCTTTCAAATAGAGTAGTCGTTCTTCTAAAGCTGTGCGAATTTCCTTGGCGGTATAAAGCTGTGCTTTTTCAATGTGATTGGTTTCTGTCCAACCACATTCGCAATAAATGCAATTGAACGAACAAAATTTAATAGTGGTGGGCAATAGATTAATCCCTAAAGAAGCACCAAGCCTACGACTTGTTAGCGGTCCGAAAATAATAGAATCAAATAAGGTTCCTGCCATTTGTAATAATTTTTAAGTTCAAAGTTTCTGTTCAAAGTCTCCGATTCCCTACATAATTAACTTAATCAACCTAATTAACCTAATTAACGTAATCAACTTAATCAACCTAATTAACGTAATCAACTACCGCAAAGTTGCGTTTAATTGTTTTTTATAAGCTTCAATAAGTTTGTTCATGCAACTATCAATCCGCTCGTCGGTAAGGGTTTTTTCTTCATCTTGCAAAATATAGCTCACAGCATACGACTTTTTGTTTTCACCAATATTTTCGCCTTCGTAAACATCAAATAACGACACTTTTTTGATTAAAACAGCTTCGGTTTGATATGCAATTTGCTCAATTTGACTATATGTTATAGATTTATCCAAAAGCAAAGCCAAATCGCGTTTCACTTCAGGGAAACGGGCTATCTCACTATATTCAATTTTCTGTTTTGGCATATCACTAAATAGCATATCCCAATTGAGATACGCAAAATAAACGGCGTCTTTATTATCAGTCTGCTTTAAAATAGTGCTTTGCAAATTACCCAATTCGCAAACGATAGCATTGTTAAACGTATAGGTAAGTTGCTCGCTGAAAAGCAAAGGATTTTGGTTTTCGGCAATTGTGAATATGTTTTTATGTATGCCCAATCGTTTAATGATAGTGTCAACAATCGCTTTCAGATAATAGAAATCTACTCTCTGTTCCTGAGTTTGCCAGTTTTTATCGTGTATGTTGCCGCTAACAAAAAGAGCAAGATGTTTTTGTTCGCTATATTTAGTAAGAGGATTGTCTGAATCGGATTGGTTTAAAAAATAAACGTTTCCAAATTCATAAAACAGAATGTTTTGGTTTTTATGATTTTTGTTGAACGCTACACATTCCAAGCCTGAAAAAAGCATGGTTTGCCGCATCACATTCAGTTCTTTGCTGAGCGGATTTAAAATATGCACCAATTGCTTGTTAGGGAAAATAGTACTGTTGTTTTCGTAATATGCCTGTTTGGTGAGCGAATTGGTTAGAATTTCGAAAAAGCCATTTGATGTCAGATAATCCGACACAATATTCTGAACTTTTTCAGGGTCTGGCTTCGGAAAAAAACTCAGCGAAGAACGCATCTCATCGCCTATCGCTATTTTATTATAACTATAAATGCGCAGCACTTCTTCCACCACATCTATTGGGCGGGTTACATCAGTTTTAAATGGCGGCACCTCCAACCATAAAGTATCTTCGGTTTGTCGGCTTATAATAATCCCTAAAGACGTGAGGATGTTTTCAACAATACTTTTATCAATATGCTGTCCAATGATGCTATCCATTCTTGCTAACGAAAACTCCATCTCTGTGTTTTCGATTTTTGAAGGATACACATCCACGATTTCAGAAGAGATGGTTCCGCCTGCAATTTCTTTTATCAGCATGGCTGCCCGTTTGATAGCATAAACTGTGATATTAGGGTCTGCACCACGCTCAAAGCGAAACGAAGCATCAGTTTTTAATCCATGATGCTTAGATGTTTTACGCACCGAAGTGGGATTGAAATAGGCACTTTCTATAAAGATATCTGTAGTTACCGAAGTAACTCCTGATTTTTCGCCACCAAAAACTCCGGCAATGCACATAGCTTCGTTAGCATTGCATATCATCAAATCGTTTGCACTCAATTCGCGTACAATACCATCAAGCGTAGTGAATTTGGTTTTATCTTCAAGCTTTTTAATGATGACTTTTTGCCCGATAATTTTTTGCGCATCAAAAGCATGCAAGGGCTGCCCTGTTTCGAACAACACATAATTGGTAATATCCACAATGTTGTTAATAGGTCGCAAGCCAATAGCTTTTAGGGTGTCTTGTAGCCATTTTGGCGAATCAGTAACTGTAACTCCACTTAGGGTAACTCCCGTGTATCGTGGACATGCAATAGCATCTTCAATACTGATTTCGATCGGAAGCACTGTAGAATCAATTGCAAAAGAACTTACATCTGGCAAATGCAAACGATGGTTTTTGTTTGATGCTGCATTGACAACAGCAAGTATGTCGCGCGCAACACCGATGTGCGATGTGGCATCCGACCGATTGGGCGTTAGCCCGATTTCGAAAACCACGTCTTCTTCCACATTCAAACAATCTATTGCGGACATTCCAATAGGTGCATCGTCAGCAAGCACCATAATACCTTCGTGGGAATCACCTAAGCCCAGTTCGTCTTCAGCACAAATCATTCCTTCGGAAACTTCGCCACGAATTTTTGACTTTTGAATCACAAATTCGCCTTTAGCATTAATAATTTTTGTACCAACGGTGGCAACAAACACTTTTTGATTGGGGGCAACATTAGAGGCTCCACAAACAATAGACAAAGGCTCGTCCTTGCCTATATCAACCTTGGTAAGGCTAAGTTTGTCTGCATTGGGGTGCTTAGACTTGTCTAATACGTAGCCCACCACAACTCCTTCTAAGCGACTTTTGTCCACACCAATGTGGTCCATAGCTTCCACTTCTAAACCGCAATCGGTTAAAATAATCGAAAGCTCCTCTGCCGTTGTTTCTAAACACGTATATTTCTTGAGCCAATTATAAGAGATTTTCATTGTTTTTTTTATTTTTTGCAAAAATAAGCAATGCTATCGAGATATGGTACATCCGTCCATTTAAAATGATGAAATATTTGAAGTTTATTTGATTCCTTCAATAATTGTTTTGTTCAATATTTACCAAATCTTTCAAAGAAGATTGGCATGAGAACATCTAAATGCAGTATATGAGTTTAAACAAAAAAAACTCCGCCAGTTATTATCTGACGGAGTCTTTTTACATATACTTATATTGGGTTAGTTTTTAGACACCAAATAACTGTAATGATTAAGCTCTGAATGCTCCTGTATCAATCCATTCGCCTTTCAACAAAGACCACCAATCAGCAGCTAATCCTTTTAACACATATTCATACGGCAACCAACCATAACCAGCAGCTCCCCATTCTTGTCCCCATGAATTCCTGATAAGAAAGGCTCCTGTAGTTTCAACAGCTCCTACGCTGGTATTTTTAATCTTCATAGTGTCATCATAGCCAACTGCCATAATAGCATGTCCGCCAACTATTTTTTCACCAGCGGTTGGAAATGGAATTTTACCAGTTGTTTGTGCCTGAGAAATGGAATCATATACGGTGAACCCAAACCCTGAAGGTAAACCCCCAGCAAGATAGGTCTTGATTTGATTCAATAATGCAACAGGTGTTGTACCAGGAGGATCCAAACGATAATAACTAATTGCTTGGAAACTTTGAGCATAAGCATATAAAAACGCACTTGGCTCAACGTCAAAATTTGCTGGATCATATTTCCAGTATTCTTCTGGTGGCACGCCAAATAGAGTCAAAGCACCCATTGTTGTACGAAGAAATGCACCCGTATCACCTGTCCAATTTAATAAATTACGGGTAGTTTTGTACAGAAAAAGTCTGGAAGCATCAATATGTTTCCCAAACGCTTTTCTTTCAAAATACTCTACCAGTCCGACAACGGCATGTGTTGTGCATGAACCAATTGGACCTTGGTTTTCAACTGGGGAACACCATGTCTTTAAATCTACTTTGGGCGCAAGTCCTAATGGAATAGGCTTCGCAACTCCAACTTTTTCAAGCATGGCTTTCGTTTCTTTGTGTTCGCTCGTGTAGTCTCTAAAATCTGGATAGTCAGGCAACCATCCCATTGCAAGTTTTTGGTTTTTTTCGCTCATTATTTTTTCTCCTTTTTTTAATTATAGTTGGTAATTTTAATTAAAGCAAGACTTCTACCAACTTAAAAAGCCTTTGCTTTATCTTTTTAATTTTTAATAAAAACTTCAATCTAATTAATTATCGAATTCGAAATAAAACAGTAACAACAAATCCTAAAACGTAAATCGGTTTCATTTATTTTGGAATTGTATATAAAGCTTATTTCAAATGCGGGTACAAATATAGTCATAATCGCGTTGCTACGCAAGTTTTATTTTATTTTATTTTTATCTTGAATTATATTGTACTAATATTGTTGTATTTATAATGAATTAATTTTTGGCTTGAATTGTAGTTTGATTTAAAAATTATGTACTAATTTTTGAATTGGCTAAAAGTATGTATTTTTATTTATTGTTGTTCCAGAATCATCCAGAGTCATCTATTGTGGTTCCAGACTCATCCAAGATCAATCCATGTTCAGAAGATCAGCGTATTCGCATTGCGAATAAAGTTAAAACGCGTAATTCGTTGGTTTAACGAAGTATTGCGTTTGCTCAAGTGACCCCTTCATTACATCAACCGTGTACTTCGCTACATCAAGCGAGTACTACGGTACATCAAGCGAGTACTACGGTACATCAAGCGAGTACTACGGTACATCAAGCGAGCACTTCGCTACATCAAGCGAGCACTTCGCTACATCAACCGAATACTTCATTTGTTAACGCCAGTACTTCGCTACATCAAACGAGTACTTCATTTGTTAAACTGAGCACTTCATTTGTTAAGGTCAGTACTTCGGTACATCAAGTGAGTACTTCATTTGTTAAACGGAGTGCTTCATTTGTTAACGCGAATACTTCGTTACATCAAGCGAGTACTTCATTTGTTAAACGTTGATATAATTCATTTAACATAATTGAAAATGGAGTTCATAGACCAATGAAAAACAGGCTTAACTCACACATGTTTTTATTTTGTGGTGCAGAAATTAAGTGCGAAGTTGCATACTTGAACAATACGTTTTTGTGATCTTGGGACCTCTGTTTTTTGTATTTAAACCGAAGTCCTTTACCAAAGCTTCATATTAAATGATAGCATTCTATCGTTTGTTTTTTTTTGATATTCTAAAAAATAAACTTTCAACTTCCTGCTAACATCTTCAAAAATGAATCATCTCAATATAAATATGTTGATTGCTTAGAAAAAATAAAATAAAGTTTATTTTCTTTAGTATTTCACACTTATTCCATAATCAAAATCAGTGGTCAACAAATCGTGCAGGGTGTATTTCAGATGGACGGTTTTGTTGTCGTTCTCAAGTTTTGCCTTGCTATTGCTTACTTTCTTCACTGCCGTCGGGAAATTATAGGTAGATTCAAAATTTACATACTGATAAAACATATCGCTCACCATATTGCCTTTATCTTTCGCTACATATTTCTTTATCAACGGAGCAAAATTCATACGTGTGAGTTTATGTTTCGACACTTTGATAAAATTGGGCATCACCGCAAGTTTTTTCTGATTGAAAAGGCTATAGATGGCATTGTTCAACGATTTTGTGTTTTTAAAATCAAAACTAATGGCATAAACTCCTTCCTCATCGTCCGCTATTGTTTGCAGATTACTGATTCCTTTGCTCGACTTCAACAAATTTTTGGCTTCAAGTGGAACTTTTTTAATTTGGTCGAGAAATGTGACGTTGCTTTGCTGATTGATTGCCTTGCCAATTTTTCCCAAATCTATTAGCAAGGCAATGTTACCGCTACCATTGGCATTGAGAGTTATGGTTTCTTTGATTTCGATGCACGATTGCAACAAAAACGCGATGCACAAAAGTGCTATAAGTTTTTTCATAAAATGATTTTAAAAGCAAAATTAGACATTTTTGCGATTTCTGCCCTATATAAAAACAAAAGCCCCGCTTTTGGGCGGAGCTTTTTGCAACCAAATAAGCAATCGTATGAAATTTGCTTTGAGAAGTCTGAAGATTATTTTTACTGTTTAATCGTTGAGCAACTGAAAATCGAAGCGATAATATTGGGTTGTGCCCAAGTAGGCTTGTGGGTTTTCTAACACAAGCTCTTTCAGTTTATTTTCAATATATTGTTGAAAATACAAAGAGTTTGCGTTAATTTCTTTCACAGTGATCCCGCCATCGGCGTCAACATCGAAAGCCACAATCACAAAGCCTGTTAAATTGTTTTCCTTGGCAAATTCCGGATAAACGACATGTGTTTTCATGACTGTTTTTAAGTCATTTGTTTCTTTTGGGTTGCTAATTCCTGCGAAACTTAGTTCGGCAACAAAAATCAATACTACTACTGCGATAATTGATTTCATAAATTTTGAAGTTTTCATTTTTTTTAAAGTTTTTAAATTAATAATGTTTTTTTGTTTGTTTTTCAATCAGACGCCGGTTACTTTACAAAAGTTACAAAACTTTCAAAAAAAAATACAAAGAACAAATTTCCCCGTGTGAAATCAGAATAAAACATGTTGAAATCACATTAAAAAAAACTGCACACACCCACTTGATATGTCAAGTAGCTGTGTGCAGCTCTGCATTACATAAAAATGGAAAGGAGTGGGTATAAAAACCTCTACGATTCTATTGGACTAATGTAACTATACCTTTATATATATGTTTCCTACCATTGACATCGGTTACCCGAACCAGATACACATAAACGCCTTGGACCGCTTTAGAATAATCATACTTATTAGAAAGCGTACCGTTCCATCCTTCGTTAATATCAGTGGTGTAAAACATTTCACGCCCCCAGCGGTCGTAAACGGTCATAAAGTAGCTCTTCGAATCTATGCCTACCCCAATAGGTTTGAAGACCGGATTTTTCTCATCATTGTTCGGAGTGAAACAATTGGGTATCCACAACGCAAAGTATGGATTAATGTTGATATAGCCTTGAGCCGTATCAAGACATCCGCCTGCATCTGTAACAATAAGAATAACTAAATAGGAACCCGTATCAGCATAAATATGACTGGTATGATTGCCCGTTCCGGATGAATTATCTCCATAAGTCCAATTCCATTGTGTGATAGTACCAACAGATTGGTCGAAGAAAAATATCGGTCCATCGCCTATGGTCATTTGGTCGGGTTGTGCAAAGAATGCTGCTAATGGTCCGGCATCTCTAACAACAATAGCGGTTGACACGCCGGAGCAGCCGTTTAATGTGACCGTTACACTGTAGTTGCCATCCGCCAGTCCTGTTGCGGTTTGCGTATATTGTGGCGGAACGGTATTCCAAACATAGGTGTAACCGGGACCGGAAGCATTCGCGGTAGCGGTTCCGTCATTGCTTGCGCAACTTGCATTGGTTGATGAAGTGCTTACGCTGAGATAGGAATCAACATTAACGGTAACTTGGGCGGTGCCTGTGCATCCATTGTAGGTTGCTGTTACCATATAGGTGGTATTTACCGTTGGATTTACTATAAAAACAGAATCTGTGCTTGGAGGAACTGTATTCCACACATAAGATTGCCCCCCCGTTACAGCTAATGTCACCGGGTTGCCAGGACATACGGTTTGGGGTTGCGCAGTAACAGAAATAGGAAGGGTTTGATAGACAACAACCGTAACGGCAGCCGAACCACTGCAACCTCCAACATTGGAAACAGTAACAGAATAGGTTCCACTGGTATTAACCGTAATGGTTTGTGTATTTGCACTGTTCGACCAAAGATAATTTGCGTATCCATTTCCGGCATTTAGCGTTGTGGTTGTTCCCGGGCAAATATTAAGTTGTCCTGTAATAACAGGACTTAGACTATTTCCTAGAGTAACTGTAATAGAATCTGTACCTGTGCACCCTCCTGCATCTGTTACGGTAACAAAATAAGTTCCGGCAGCGGTAATTAGGAGTGTTTGAGTAACATCACTAGTGGACCACAAATACGTGGCATATACTCCAGCATCAAGCGTTGCAGTAGTTCCTGCACAAATTGTACTTGGTCCCGTGATGGTTGGCGTCAGGTTGGATGTTATACCTACTGTGATGGTGTCGGTGCCAACGCAATTATTAGCATCCATAACAACCACAACATACTGTCCCGGGGCAAGACCATAAATGGGTTGACTTCCAACCATATTGACATAAGTGGCTATGGTCGCTCCAGTACTATCCTGCAAGATATATACGTAGGGCGAGGAACCGTTGGTTGCTTCCACTGTAACTGAGCCAGACAAGGATCCTATACATGCAGGCGTTGAGGTGTTGTTGAACGTTAGTGTTGGGCAAGGTGCACCACAATTCACAACATCAATAACGATGGTACCGGTTCCGCAGGACAATGTATAACTAATAGTATGTGTTCCGGGACCGGCAGTCATTGGATCAAATGTGCCTAATGAAGCATCAATGATACCCTGCCCACTAAATACACCTCCTGCTTGGGAAACGATTAAATTGAATGCCGGCATTGAGTCGCATATTGGATTAACGGGGCAAACTGTTACGTCGCAACAGAACAAGGTCATGGGTGGACATGCCGACATATTTGCTGATTGAATTTTGCCATTTCTGTTGGTAGCTGTAGCAGATGTACCTGTAGCTCCGCAGAAAACCACATCACCATTCGTGCTTACTGCCACATCAAAAACTCTGTATGGCGTTGCAACATTTGATATAGGAACCAGATTCGCATCAAATTTATATACTCCAGTTGCGGAACCAACATACACATTGCCACAGGAGTCAATATCAATACCTGCATTTCCTGCTTGATGTTGACCAAATAAAGAAGTTGTGTTTATACCACCGGGAATTGCTACACTTGCAATTACAGATCCGTCAAGCAATGAACGTTTTTGAAGTGTGGCGCCATTTTGCGTATAGACGAAATATCTATTGGCTCTTATGCACATCATTCCTGAATTTCCATTGTTCGGTTTGTAATCTTCACTTTTATAACTAAAATGCAAACCATGATCCATCTTGAAAATAATAGGAGAAGTTGATCCGCATTGTGAAAAATCATCATCAATAGCACCTAATGTGTCAAGCGTAAGATAATAATATCTCGCATTTCGACACGCTGTGATTGACCTCACTTCTTGAATGGAAGGTGGAATGCCAAACATACTGCCCAACGCAACCGTTTGATTACTGAGAACAGCTCCATTAGCGGTATTAATATAGAAAATAGCACCATGAATGCTCAACATTGTGCCGGAAGTTCCACCTACAATAAGCTTGGTTTGATCACAATTAAAAGCAATATTCCAATATTCATCTACGCTAAGCAAAGGTGCATTCCATGTCCAAACTACAGCACCTGCAGCATTCACCTTTTTCATTCCTGCAATAGAACCCGAAGTGACATAACTATTCCCAGCCATGTCTGTTGCAAAGGTTCCAAGCCAATAGTTTGCGGTGTCATAAGGTGTGTTATACGTCCATTGTATTACGCCTGTGGAATTGTACTTCAGAAGTTTCATAGGCATTTCGCCGCCTATTATATACACGTTGCCGGCACCATCAATTTCACATTCCCAAACACCGTTTGAGGCGGGCAGTGTGGGACCTTGTGTCCAAGGGTCAATCGTAACACTTTTTGTGTGGTCATACGTATCCAAACTGAAAGCAATGGTGTTGGCATTTCTAACAAAATGGGAAGCAATTTTATTAAATGTATCATCAGAATAAAAAGTAGTGGGCGCGTGGTCAATAATATCTCCAAATTTTGTTTTGATATGCACATCTCCTTCAGCCGTAATTCTTGGCATATCTGAATACCGCATCTTTACTTGCGATATATCTGCCCCGGGATGAAGTATTAAAGAATATTTTATTCCATCTAAAGGATGAAAAACGTATTCCACATCTATATTGGGATAGAGGTTTTTATAAACTATCTTTTTATAAGCTTTTATATAGTTGATGTTCTTTTCTGAGCCATCTTTATCCTTATACGAATAACTATGGTAGTCGGAAGTTACATCAAAGGCTGCTATTTCAACATTCGGGTTTGCACCTTCCCAAGTCATCATGATAGCATCGCTTTCATATTCCATACGACGTTCTTCGGCTTCTTTTTCCTTATATTCTTCAGGAGAAGAGAATTTTTCCTCGCGTTCTAATTCTTCCTTATCCTTTTCTTTTGCCCAACGTTTCAGATAACTATACGAAACACCTTTTTTCGTAAAATAAATACAATTGGCTCCGCCATCAAACGCAAACAAAACCTTTTCATCTGAATTATGGATATGAAATTGTCCCTTGTTTTCAATAAATACTTTCTGAGGCTCGGCGCTCGCACTCCAATTGGTTGATTGCGCAAAAGCTTTTGTATTTAGAACAAAGAGAGAGAGGAATAATATTGATAACAGTAAGTGTCGTGTGCCCTTTCTGTTGATGCAGTTTTCGATAATGTAATTACATCGGTTACCTATTTTTTTCATGATTACAATGTTTTATGATTCGTTTAATCAATATCGCAAATTACGTATTAGGGGCTTTTATGCTAATAAAATTTATCGTAGAAGCGTTACGGTTCCATTTAAATTATATTCAATTTTATCCTTGCCTTTGGCGTAAATAATATAGAAATATACGCCATCAGAAGCTACTTCTCCGCCATTGGTGATACCATTCCATCCCTTGCTTATATCTGTCCATTCAAATATTTTCTTTCCCCATCTATTGAATATGGTACCGGTGAAAGTCTCAATTTCTTTATACAGCAATATAAATTCATCATTATGTCCATCACCATTTGGTGTAATAATATTGGGTATAATTAAAGAAGAAGGTTTTTGAACTTCAATAACGACATGGGCAGTATCCTTACAAAAATCAGGAGCACCAGTCGAGACGATTAATGTTACATTATATGATCCAACCGTATCGTAAGTTTGTATTGGAGGATACTGCTCTGTGGAAGTATGCCCATTTCCGAAATCCCAGTACCACGACACGGCACCGGAACCAGTATAGGTGAACGCAACACTTAAGGGAAGTGCTCCCGACTCTGGGTTCGCAATAAAACTTGCGCTGATATTTTCAGAGTTAATTGTTGCGTTTGTGATTTTTGTACACGAGTTAGAATCTGTGACGGTTACAGCATAATTGCCAGCACACAGTCCAATAATATTTGGTGTGGTTTGCCCATTGCTCCATAAGTAAGTGTAAGGGGCACTTCCTCCAATTACGTTGGTAGTGATGCTTCCATCGCATGTACCTGGGCATCCTGCATCTTGAGGAGTAAGGTTGACGGTCATGCTAAATGTAGTTACGGTAATAGAAGCACTTCCACTACAGCCGCTGCCATTCGTAACACTAACTGAATAAGTACCTGCGCCAACATTAATGGTTTGTGTTGCTGCATTGGTTGACCAAAGATAGGATGTGTATCCCGCCCCAACATCCAAGGTGGCTGTGTTTCCCGAACAAATAGATGTAGGTCCAGAAATAACAGGTGCTAAACTGGTTAATGAAGCAATCGTAACCGTAATGTTTCCTGGGCAGCCATTACTATCAATCACATTTAGCGTGTATGATCCGGCAGCCAATCCTGTGAATTCCTGTGAACCGCTTATATTATTATAGGTTGCAATCGGCGTGGCTCCGTCAAGAAGTGTATAATTATAAGGAGGAGTTCCACCACTTGTGTTTACCGTAAAACTTCCATTTGTTTGCCCTGTGCAGACATCAATAATATTTGTAGCCGTAGGTGTTACCGTTGGACATCCGCAAGGATTTACAATAATATTGATGGAACCTGACCCACATGCTAAAGTATAAGTGATGGTAATTGTTCCGGCTCCTGCAACGCCTGGATCAAAAATCCCTGTAGGATCTACACCGGGTCCGCTCCATGTGCCACCTGGTGTGCCACCAGTTAACGATATAGGACCAGCATTATTACAGATAGGACCTGCCGGACAAATATTGGCATCACAACATTCTAAAACCATTGGTAAACATGCAGACATATTTGCCGATTGAACTTCGCCATTTCTATTTCCATTGGTAGCCGCAGTGCCTGTAGAACCACAAAATATTACGTCACCATTGATACTGACAGCCACATCATAAACTTTAAAAGGGGTTTGAATGGAAGAAATAAGATTAAGGTCTGCATCAAATTTATATATACCATCCGATGAGCCAACATAGACATTTCCACATGAATCAATGTCAATTCCTGCATTACCAGCCTGATGTTGTCCAAATAAAGGATCCGTAATAGTACTTCCACCCGGAATGGGAACAGAAGTTATTACAGAACCATCAATCAAGGATCGTTTTTCAATCACACTACCATTTTGAGTGTAAACAAAGTTTTTATTTGCACGGATACACATCATTCCTGAATTGCCCGTATTCATTTTGTAATTTTCGCTTCTATACGAGAAATGATATCCATGATTCATCTTAAAGACAGAAGGCGAGGCACAAGCATTGTAGGTATCATCAATGCACCCAAGTGTATCCAATGTTAAAAAATAATACCTTGAATTCCGACAAGAGGTTATTGACCTTACTTCCTGAATGCTTGGAGGGATACCAAACATACTGCCATACGCAACAGTCTGATTGCTTAATACGGAACCATTATTTACATCAATATAAAATATGGCGCCATGAAGACCAAGCATAGTACCGGATGTTCCACCAATAATAAGTTTTGTCTGGTCGCAATTGAAAGCAATATTCCAGTATTCATCTACACTAAACAAAGATGCATTCCACGTATAAACCACACCACCATTTGCATCTATTTTTTGTAAAGCGGCAATTGAACCTTGTGTTACATAACTATTTCCAGCAAGATCTGTTGCAAAAGTTCCTAACCAGGAAGAAGCTGTATCATAAGGCGTACTATAGGTCCATTGTAAAGCACCTGTTGAATTATATTTAATAAGTTTCATTGGCATTTCCCCACCAATGATGTAAACATTGCCGGCACCATCGCGTTCACATTCCCATACCCCATTTGAATTGGGCATTGCGGGAGTTTGTGTCCAAGGGTCAATAACAATATTTTTCGTAATGTCAAACGAACTTACAGCAAAAGAAATGCTGTTGCCGTTTTTTATAAAATGCGAGGCTATCATTTTCGATTTCATATCAGCATAAAAGGTCGCAGGGGCATGGTCAATAATATCGCCAAACTTTGTAGGAAGGTGAACATCGCCATTTATTGCGATTTCTGGAGCAACAGAATAATTCATGCGGACTTTTGAAATATCAGCCCCGGGATGCAGTATCACAGCATATTTTAATCCGCCATCTGGATGAAAAACATACTCGATATCAATGCCAGGATAAATATTTTTATAAACTATCTTTTTAAACGCTTTAATAAAGTTCTTGTTCGTAATTTTTCCATCTTTATCTTTTATGCAAAAACTATGGTAGTCGGATGTTTTGTCGTAGCCAATGACTTCTACATCCAAGTTTGCATCTGCCCACGTCATAGAAACCATATCGCTTTCATATTCCATACGACGCTCCTCAGCTTCCTTTTCTTTCCACTCTTCTGCCGTCGTAAACTTCTCTTCGCGCTCATTCGCGTCTTTTTCTTTCGCCCAACGTTTCAAAAACGTGTAAGAAACTCCTTTTTTGGTGAAATAAATTGAAGTGGAGCCTCCAAAAAAAGCATACAGCACAGCATCGCCGGTTGGCGCATTATCAAACTGTCCTTGATTTTCGATAAAGACTTTTTGGGTTTCCATGGTGGAACTCCAACCGCTTGATTGCGAAAAACTATGGGTGCTAAGCATCCCCAGCAGCATCACCATCATAAGACTTTTAAAGAAGATGGGTACGCCCATTTTCTTAATCTTTTGAGCCGTAATAAACTTACAGAACGTATATAATGTTGACATATTTATAGAGTATTATTAAGAGTTTTGAATGGATAAAAATATTTTGCCAAAAATAGAACAATATATGATATAATGGTGTTAAGGTACTGTTATACATTATAAAAATCGTAAAACAACTGAAATAGTCAACAAAACAATACTAAAAATATAGGATTTAATCTTGAGTCTTCGTCTATTTTTGTTCATGCTATATATAGCTCTCGAAAATCAACTTTTGAGGTTTTATACCATTACATACTATGTTTTAGTCCAAATCCAATTTGGTATAATGCCGAGAGAGTAGCTGTTATAGTTCAATTTCCCTGTCCCGTACACACACCTGTCGGGATTGGACTATTACAGATACCGTATCGGTATGATATTTCCAAAGAAGGCAGAGCCTACCGCCGAATGGTTTTTTTTAATCCCGAAGGGATAACATTATTATAATACGAATACTAACGGCTATCACGAATCCAGAAGGGGTGATATTATTTATGGCACCCCTTCGGGGTTTTAGCTCGCTTCATTTTGTTTTTTCTATAATAATGACACCCCTTCGGGGTTTTATGTAGAGCCTATATAAATATATGCAACTTAGGCAGAGACTAAGCAGGACAGGAGGAATAGAATCAATTGACAAACGTATCAAGATTATCCCAACGCATCCCTTGTAGTTTTGCCATTAACAAAAAATCGCGCAAGTCTATCTGAGCAACTTCTGATGCTTTAATTGCCGCCCATAAGTCTCTTTCGGTACGTTCTACTTCTAATTGAGCTTCTTTCATCTTCTTGCATCCTTCAACCAATTCAATAAAGGCTTGCAAATCTGTGGTATTGTTTGAACGTTTGTTTTCGGCATCAATCAACCCACCGAACGAGGTGATAATAAATTCGAATAACTTCAGGCGGTCGCTCCATGTATTCGGCATCGGATTCATAAATTCAGTACCGCAATGCTTACATATAACTGTATCGCATATCACATCTAACTCTTCGTTCTTTTCTTCACCTATAATTTCAACATCCATATTATCGTTGCAGGTAGGGCAATCTCCATGTCCCCGACTTTTCAGCAAATCACTTTCTATCTGTTTCTCTTTCTCATATAGCATTTTCTTCTGTATCACACGCTCATGAACATGCTCTATTAACTGATCAAGCACTATAATCTTTTCCTCATATTCAGGGTCATGATTGCCCGATTTTTCAGCATCCTCCAAACATTGTTTATGATAATTGATCAAATCAAGTGTTTCGCGATCAATGGCATCGTAAAATACAGCTAATTCATTCATAGTATTTAGTGTTTTAGTGTCAATTATTGCAATAAAGTTCGTCCATCCGTAATGGTTTTAAAACACAAAAGTAAAAATTATTTTAGTAAGAGCTGAGAAATAGCACGATTTTTTTTCTGAAAAGCAAATGGAAGGTTTGTATTGTTTTATTGTTGAATGGTTAAATGGTTAATTGGTTGATTGGTTAATTTGTGAAATAGGGAGAGGCTATATAAATATATGGGACTTAGGCACAGACTAAGCTGAACGAGACAACTGATGTTAATTAAAACAACGAAGTTTGCATTCCAACTTCATTTGCCTTTTTAAACTTCATTTGTTTTTGTTTTTGAAAATCGTAAAATTCATTTAGCCACTTGTCGGTATTGTTGGTCTCGATAAACTCATACCATGAACGGACAGTTGAATCGTCGTAGTCAGGGTTTTCAATATGGTTTGTTGCAACATTTTCAACTAAAAAATCTAAGAAATTATTAGGGGCATCAGTTTTGAGAACAAATCCCATTTCAATTTCCAATTGTCTATAGCCACTATCGGCAAATTCACCAGTATGAGTCAATTTTGCTAACCATCTTTCAGGGTTTTCTCCTTTGATTCCTCTGTAAATGAGAAAATAGTTTTTGTGTTCTATGCTTTTAAAAAAATATAGTTCCATAATTAAATCCAATCTTTAGTTTGTTTTTCAATCCTATTCATTTGGTCAATAGTGAAAGCAATTGCCTTTATCGTTTTTTCAACATTTGTCACTTCTGCATAACTTAATGCCCTGCCTTTTCTGTCTTTTAAATATTTGCCAAGCACCTGATAACCTCCAATGTAAAAGTCATAAACCTCATGCGGCACATTGTTGAAGTATTGCTTATTGTTGATAAATAGTTTCCCGTTTTTCTTTTCCATTACGTAGTTGGGCTTTTCAACTATGCTATCTCCTTTTCCAATAAATTCACCAAAAGGATAATTTTTTTCTATTTCCTTCAACAAATGAGCATTGATTAATTCATTTCCCAATTCAGCTAAATGCTTGAAAACTTTTTTATCAGTTGAAAAAGGAATTCTTGGGAAATCTATTTTCAAAAACTCAGCATATTTTGTGCGATAAGTGGGGCTATGGAGAATCGCATAGATATAACCAAAAATTTCTTCAGGTGAATAATGTTGTTTGTAATGCAAGTCTATGTAATTACGAAACTCCTTTGTGAAGTTTTCTATTAATTCAAATTCATCTGTTTCAATTTTTCTTTTTCCATAAGAAACTATAGGTTCGGAAACAAATAAGTTATTGATTTGTTTTAATAGAAGGTATAGAGGAAATATAGTTGCACCTCCTCTGGAAAAAAGATTTGCATCCGTCAGAGTATTGCTAATAGATACAAGATTCCAATTTAGATGCGGTGTTACATTTTGACCAGCTCTTCCAGTAATTAATCCTAAATTATCTTTTGATTGTAGGAATGATTTCATCAATTCAAATCGGGAACATCCTCTATCAAACATTTCAATATTGTAGCAAACAAATCTTTGATCAAATGGACGATAGCAATAATCTTTTATTACAATTTCGTTTTTCTTTATTTCTTTTAATGCAGTTTCAATTTTCCAATCTCTTGTATCAGTTAAGTCAAATTCTTTTTTAATATCCGTTGGTGTCTCAGATTTTTGGAATTTCTGAATTCTACTGTTTAGTATATTTGAATTAGTGTCAACAAGGAAAGTATCCCTGTGAGTAAAAATACCCAAACTGCTTTTTATGAAAATGTCATTCAAAGATTGGAGCTTAAAGTATTCCGTTTTCAGTTTTTCATCCTGAGGTTTAAAAAGATAAAAAGGTGCAGTAGCTTTAACTTCTTTCCAATCCACACTTTTTAAATCTTCTGCTAAGCTTTGTTGATATTTTTCTAATCGTGTTCCCCAAAAATCGGAGTACAATATTTTTTTCTCAATGTCTTTCTTCTTTATAAACAAAGAAATTGCAACACCTTGTTCAATGTCAAAAACATTTTCGTCTTTGCCCCCATCTGGTGCAAACTCTTTAGGTTTATTGCTACCGTGCAAGTCAATCAAATAAATTTGGTC
>CAIWVT010000373.1 GCA_903916135.1 uncultured bacterium | reverse complement strand
TCAGGCTCTTTTTTTTTGTTGCGGAAATCTGCCAGATTTTGGAAATCTTGCAGATTCATTTGATTTAGGCATAGCCTAAAAGGATAGAGGCGACAGAGGTGGAACCTCTGCCGAATGGGGCATATATATTTTTAAAAAATCAGGAATGTCAAGTTCAACGGCAACGCCCTTGATCATTTTTATTTGTTTAAAACCGCCATATTCCATATAAATATTTTTAGGAACATATTTTCGAATTTCAATAGCTATTGCTGTGCCTTCCTTGTGGGCGGCATCCCAATTGAAATTATCATCCAGAAATGCATTTTGCTCAATATAATATACCCATTTTGATAAGCGATTGCTTAATCTTTTGGGTAATGGAAAGAAATCTTCTTCCTTCTCTACTGTTCCTGAAAATATAGCGCCAGGGAAGGGGAGAATCCAAATGCCGGATAAACCCCAATGGAAATCTATTCGGACAAATTGTTTATATTTCTTGATGTAGTCGTTTTCTATTTTGTTCCAGATTTCTTGTTTTTTTTCGTTGGGAATGTTAACAAACAAAGGATTTCGAGAATGGTCAATTTCATATTTTTGCCAATGATGGTACGTATCGGGGCGCGGAGTTTTCATAATTCAATCTTTATGGTTTTTAAATGAATTTGTGTTGTCATATTTTGTGAAAATCCAATCGGGGGCGACAGAGGTGGAAACTTTGCCAAACGGGAATGGTTTTTTTGATTAAAGCTTTTTCATCACTGTCTCTTACTCTAACTTCCTGTTGTATTACTTTTTTTATTTCTTATATTCTTTCGATTTCTTTTAATTAATTTTGGTTTGATAACTTCTATATTATTTTCATCCTCCTTTTTATGGAGAGTTACTAAAAAATGTATAGTTTGTCCAAATAAGAAAACATTTAGAACTATTCTTATTATTAAAAAAATTGCATAGGATGATAATAATAGGATAATGCCTAAGGCAATATAATTAATAAGACTTGCGCACTCAGATGTGATTGATAAATCAGAAATGATCGAAAAAATATAAGCAGTTATTAATGCTAATGCTTGAATAAAAATACTCCAAGCAAAAATGCTACTATTGTGCTGAAAGAAAGAATAACCTTCATCATCATTATCAGTTAATTCTTTTAATAATCTTTCATAACCCAAACCAATTACAAGAACATAGCCACCCAGATTAAAACCTAAAATATTTGGAAGAATTGTAAAAACCTTATCAATTATTTTTTGCAAAATATAAAATGCATCAGCATGATTTAATAAGCAAACAATAATGATTATTATAGAAAATAAAATAGCACTCCAAAATTGAAAACTACAAATAAGGCGATGATGCAACTTGTAAATTTTCCATAAATCAATTAAACTACCAAGATGCTTATACTTAAATTCATCGTCAGATTTATATTCAATACTCATGCCTATAATAGGTTTTGGAAAATCTGATAAATTTTGGAAACAATTGTTTCTTTAAAAGTATTCTCAAATGCCTGAATAATTATGACTCTTGGACTTTTTTTATTTGAAACTTTTATCCATTTTTCTTTTTCAGAAACTTTAATAACAGCTTCGTTGATTGTTCCATTCATTTCGGCTAATCTAATACCACCTTCTATTAATTCATCCGGTTCATCTTTATTCAATTCACCATGATGGTCTGCTTTGAGTTGTATATGAGCATTCCCAGCTTGAATCTTCTTCAATCTATTATCAAATAATTGCATTTGCGAACTTGTGGGATCATCATTAGTGTAAGAAATTGTATAATCAAGATATTGTATTGCAAAAGCATTTAATATTTCATCTGTGATTCCCGGTTCTTTAACAATTTCAATTTCAACAATATCTTCTTCATCACGAATTTTTTCAATTCCGGTTTTTAAAAATCTATAAACTTCATTTATGGAAATATATTCATCTTGCTTATGAATTAAACAAAATTTATGAATCGAAGGAATAAATATATATAAGTTGGTCTTAGGAGCCAATATGGAATCCCTATCAGATTTTGTTTTTACATTTTCTGATTTTTCAATGCTTAAAGTATTAACTTCATCTTTGTCAAAATAAATACCTTTACTTATATAGCCATATAAAAATCTTACATTTTTAGAAGTGCCAGATTCATAATAACTATATATAATCATGGCTTTATTTTCACCAATACTTTCAAGTATTTTTTTTCTTACAAGTCGTTTAAAAAGCATCTCATAAGCTTTGGTTTTTTCATCACCTTCTTTATCAGTTTGCAATTTTATATTAATTACTTGAACTGAATATTTTCTGTCAATGTCTTTTGCCATAGTTTTAGGTTATTAAGTTATTTAATTAATTTTCTTTTTACAAATACTTCCTCATCACTTCCTCTTTCCTTGCCTTTCCGCTGTTTATTATCTTTTCGGCTTCGGCAATTTGTTGCTCTGATTTTTCGATTTCGGAAATGATTTTATTTTGTACTTCAATGGGTGGCATTGGAATTTTGATTTCTTTTATATCAGTCCATGACGTTCTCGGTAATTGTTGACCACTAACAGTTTTTAGTACTTCATCATTAAAGATTTTATGCGAGAAATAATATGAATAATATTTTGCCAAACCTTTATCTTTAACTCTGAAAACTAAAATATCAGTTGAACAAATTCCAGTTTCCTTAGCTAAATATACCTTGTTTAAATTGGGTCGTAACTTACCATACAAAATATCACCAGGTTTAAAAACTGTTTTTGCACTTTTTATTGTGGAATATAAAGTGATGGGATTTCCAACAAGTTTACCTGTAATGCTTTCAATATTTTCTAAACCAATATAAAATACTTCTCCGTCCTGACTTTGCGGGTCAATGTTTTCATTAACTTTATTAATAACTTCCGAAAGTCTTTCTTTTGGAAAATTCAATTTCAAAAGCATTTCAGCAATTTTTATTCTTAAAGTTTGAACATTTTTTTCAGCTTCTTCAACCATCTTATCCATTTTTTCACATTCTGAAACTATTGCATTTTGGATTTCAGAAGGGGGGAAAGGAATTTTATAAGGACCTAAATTCTCTCTTGTTATTTGAGGTTGTGCAGAACCTGTTATTATAGAATTTAAGTTGGTAAAATTTAATATTTCAAAAAGAAATTTTTTCGAGATTCGATCTGATAATGGTTGTACAACCATCGCATTTCCAGTTATCCACGATTTTGCTTCAGTCATATTAATTGTGCCACAGGTTGCCCCTCTACAAGTGATAGCAATTTCAGGGTATTCATGATTATACTCATTATGATAACCTATTACTCCATTAGCACCAAAAACTTTATAAAGCCCATTTTCCTTTATTACCTCTGAAGTAATAGTTTTTGGCTGATATAATTTGCATATTTCTTCAAGTTTTACTAACTCCCATTTTGAATCAATATAACTTTTTTTCTTTGCTGATAATGAAATCACTTTATTAAAATCCTTTCTCGAAAAATCCAACAAATCCACTAATGGCACAATGGCAGCAAAACTACTAAGTTCATTCGCCGCATCAATTTCAATCGGCTCATTCAAAAATAATTTATTTATAAAATAATTTATCTTCTCAGTACTGTAGCGGTTTTGCGGGTCGAAGAGAGGTGTAATAATTTTTTCTAAAGTATCGCCGCCTATGTATTTAATACCTTCGTTGCCTTTGGCTGCACTCCATTCGTAACCTATGAATTGCTTTTGTTCAGTATTACCAGAAGGACATTTGACAATAATTACTTTTTGTGGATTGGTGAAGGCAAGAATGAAGTAATAAAGTTTGTCTTTCTCACGCTGGCGAAGGAATTCCAGAAAACGTTTTGTTAGTTCAATCTGTTGATTGAGTGGGTCGCAATCTTTAAAAAATTTCTTGGTTTTGAGGTTTCGTATATCTGTACTTGAATCAAAATCGGCTTTATAGTCTTTTATTATTTCGTATTGCTTTAGTTCATCGGATATGTTGCCATCCAATAATGTACGGTATTGCTCGAATGGTATTTCAATATGCTCGCAATATTTCTTAATAAATTGAATATCCTGATAAACATCCATTTCGTTATCGTTGTCTAAGCCGTCAAACCAATCGTCAACACGATTGCGGTAATGTTCGGCAGGTTCGGGCATTTGGGCTTTGCGGCGCAGGAAAAGGACAACGGTGTTAGTGCCTGTTTTGCCAAATGTGCCACCGCCTAATTCAACCAAGGAAACAATATCAAAATATTGGAGCATGATTTCGCGGGTTGCAATGTGGGTGCTGTCGGAGTTTGAGAGAACAGATGTAGGAACAATAATACCTGCAACTCCATTGGGCGCTAACAGTTGCTTGGCACGTTCGATAAAGAAACATTGAATGTTGCGGTTGTTTGCAATATCGGTAATTGTTTTTGTCAGATCATATTTGTCGCGCTGTTCTTCGGACAAAGTATCCAGAAAACCTTCAACGGCAAAGGGCGGATTTGCAACCAGTATATCGAAAGTTCCTTCTTTAATTTTATCGTGGTGGTCGAGCGCATCATGATGAAGAATATCAATGCCATCGTGCCCATACATGAAGGATGAGAGTTTGGCAACCTTTGATAAACGGTATTCCTTTTCAATACCGTAAATTTCTTTATAAAAATCTTTTACTTCGGTTTGCTTGTAAAGTCCTAAGAAGGGAGTTACCTGGGCGGCAAGCTCTGTAAGGAAATGCCCGGCTCCACAAGCAAAATCAATGGCTTTGGGCAGTTCGAGATGGTGTTCAATTATGTTTTCTAAAGGCAAGGACATAAGGATGAACTTACAAATGGGCATGGGTGTGAAGAATTGCCCTTCGGATTGTTTGATTCCATTGTCAAGAAAAAACTCGAACATATCGCCAAGAAATTGGTTTTGCTGTTCGGTTTTAATGCGCAAATCCTGCCACATTTGCACTACTTCCAATAGAACTTTTGCATTTTGATAAAACAATTTTTCGTTGTGAATATCAATAAACCCAAAATCATTGTTGGTGAAAAATTTCAGTTTACGGAAATAGTCTTTGATCTGTTGTTTGGTTGCATTTCGTTTTTGCTTTACTGTCCAGAATGCATCATCAATTTGCTTGTTGCTGATATAAACAATTT
>CAIWVT010000372.1 GCA_903916135.1 uncultured bacterium | reverse complement strand
CTGCGTATCGTTTTGTTTTATCTCTCTAATCAAATTAGAAGCATGAAGGTCGCCTGATGCTTCACCGGCAATTACATAATATTTCATTGGTTTTGATTGAGATGAATAAGAGATTGGCGCTGCATCTCCGAGCAGATAATGGCTGTAGCTATAGACGCATTCAACGACTCCGCATGGGTTTCGGCTGCGTTGCCCGACGGGATAAATATTTTGTGGGTAACAAGCGAAGCAATCTCCGCAGAAATCCCGTTGGCTTCGTTGCCGATGAGCAGAAAACCATGCGCAGCAAATCTTTCGTCATACACGATGTTTCCTTTCAGAAATGCACCATAGACAGGCACAGCAGCGTTTTGTATTACATGACTCAAATCCTCATAAAAGATATGTACACGCGCAATAGAGCCCATGCTTGCCTGCACAGTTTTAGCATTATACGCATCCACACAAGTCTCCGAGCAGACGATGTTCTTATGACCAAACCAATCGGCGATGCGAATAATAGTACCCAGGTTCCCAGGGTCACGAATGTCATCCAAAGCAATTATCATGGATGTCGAACTCAATTCCACATCAAATCTCTTCTGTGGAATTTCAACAACAGCCAACACCTGATTGGGAGTAGTGAGCGAACTGATTTTCGTAAGCTCTTCTATCGAAACAGGAACGATTGTTTTGGCGTTATGGGCGATTTCCGAATGAGCCTGTATCCATTCATCCAAAGCATAAATCACCGAAATGGCAACGAAACTGTCGAGCAGGTCGCCAACAATTTTCGAACCTTCGGCAATAAATTCCTGATGTTGTATCCGAAATTTCTTCAACCGAAGCGCATGGATATATTTTATGTCGTTCTTGCTTATCATATAAAAGTGCAAAAATAAAAAAATCCCGACATATAGTCGGGATTAAATTGTTGATTTCGCTTATTCAGCAATAACTTCAAATTTGATTTCAACTTTGATTTCTTTGTAGATATTCACCCGTGCAGTGTAAGTTCCCAATTCTTTTACATGATCGCCATCAACAAATATTTTCTTACGGTCGATGTCATAATTAAATTGTTCTTTGATAGCATCTGCAATTTGAATAGCATTCACCGAACCGAAAATCTTTCCTGATGTACCGGCTTTGGCGCCAATTTTCACAGTGATATTTTCGAGAGCTTTAGCAAGCGTTTCTGATTGGCTTCTGATTTTGTTTTCTTTAAAAGCTTTCTGACGAATCATTTCGGCATGTTCTTTTTCTGAAGAAGGCGTGAGCATAATAGCAAACCCTTTAGGGATAAGGAAATTTCTGGCGTAACCATTCTTCACCTTAACGATTTCATGGGCATAACCCAATTTATTAATGTCTTGTTTTAATATTATTTTCATGGTTCGACTCTCCTCTTATTTTAATAAATCGGCTACATAGGGTAATAAAGCGATGTGGCGAGCTCTTTTAATAGCTTTAGCCAGTTTACGTTGATATTTCAACGAGGTGCCTGTGAGTCTGCGTGGTAAAATCTTGCCTTGTTCGTTGATAAATCTGAGTAAAAAAGTCTCATCTTTATAGTCAATAAACTTGATGCCGTGTTTTTTGAAGCGGCAATATTTTTTCTTTTTAACATCAACCGTAATTGGAGTTAAATATCTGATTTCGCTGTCGTTTTGTGCTGTCATAATTTCTATAGGTTTTTGTTACACGTTTAGGATACCACTTTTTCTTTTGCTGCCTTTTCGCTGCGTTTTCTTTCTTTGAACGCCACGGCATGTTTGTCGAGCGATACCGTCAAAAAGCGCAAGAATCTTTCGTCGCGTTTAAAGGCAACTTCCAATGGCGCAATAACGCTGGGTTCTGATTTGAATTCAATCAGGTGATAAAATCCTGTAGATTTCTTTTGAATGGGGTAAGCAAGCTTGCGCAAGCCCCAACTGTCTGATATCACAATTTCTGCTCCTTTTTCAACGAGTAAATCATGATATTTCTTTACCGCTTCCTTTACCTGATCTTCAGATAAAACGGGAGTTAAAATGAAAACGGTTTCATAATGATTTGTCATTTCTTTTAATGTTTAGTAAGTAATAAATTTATTGTTTCCAAAAATGGAGTGCAAAAGTATGAATAATATTTGAATTGGCAATACAAAAGCAAGAAAAAACATTTAGAACTGATAAAATTATATGCATTCAAACGTACTCCCGACACTGCGTTTCGAGACAGGTTGGATTGGTTGATTGAGTTGATTGAGTTGATTGGTAATTGTTGTATTGTTGAATTGTTACTGTGTTTGATAGGTAAAGGCTAACATGATAGAAGCGGCGGAGGCAGAGACTGATGCCGAACGGGAGTTAGGAGTACTTAAAGTGCCTTAAGTACTTCAAGTATTTAAAGTGTTTAAAGTGCCTGAGGGTTGTGTGGGTGATGCACAATAGATTCTCATAACTGTGGAATTATAAATTCCATGGGTCAATAATCTGAAGTTCGGGAATGTTTTTAAAATCAGAAATATTACGGGTAATTAAAATTAACCCATTTGTTAAAGCAGTAGCAGCAATAATTGCATCGGGGAGTTTTAAACGGATGTTTTTACGAATATCAATAGCTTTAAGAATTATTTTTTCATCTAAGCCAAAAACAATAGAGCTATTAATAAAAGCTTCTAAAACTTGTATTTGCTCACTTGTTGCTTCATTCCAAGATAATAATTCCATACGGTTAATAATAGAAATTAGCATATCTATCCCGTCAATTAGGTTCGTGCTTTTTTTAGGTAATTTATTATCTAAATAGTCAATAATAGCATTAGTGTCTATTAAATACTCAACTTTCGCAAGTAGGTTAAGTTGTTGAAAAAGAATAAAAAAACAGCATTTTTATTTTGTCATGTCACTGATATTGTGTAACTTTGTGTCGCCAAACTAAACATTATAAAAATGCTGCGAGACAAAAGTACAACAATAGTTTCAGAGATAAAAGACTTTTTTACTACAAGTGAAAAAGCGGCTAATATAATTTTTTCATTATTAAGTTCTTTGACATTTTCGGAAAAACACTTGGGGATTGAAAGCAAGTGTAACAATAGTTATAAAAATGCAGACAAACTGTTGTTACTTGTTTTGTTTCCTATATTTAATATAAAAGATGCATGGCAATATAAGCAATCAACTTTATACCACGTACTCTCATGCAAAAAAGATGTATTCTATCGCATGTTAAATCATTCTGGGATTAATTGGAAAAAGATTGCTTATAGAATCAATATTAAATTGATAAACAAAACCCAACAACAAATTGAAGTTTCATCTGATACACCACCACGATGTTTAATAATAGACGATACAGATTTGCCAAAAACAGGTCGTTGTATAGAGTTAATAGGAAGGGTATTCTCACATGTTACACACCAAAGCACACTTGCCTTCAAAGGGTTGTTTATGGGTTATCATGATGGTAAGAGTCTTTTTGCTTTAGATTTTTCAATCCATGGTGAAGAAGGCAAAAACAAGAAAAAACCGTATGGACTAACTCCTGTGCAACTTAAAAAACGATATTCTAAACAACGAGATAAGAAATCAGCAGCATATCTTCGCAAACAAGAGTATTTTACTACTAAAATACACAGCATGATTTTAATGATTAGAACAGCCATAACTCAAGGTTTACGTTTTGATTATGTGCTGGTTGATAGTTGGTTTACTTGTTTTGAATTAGTCCTCTTTGTAAAAACGCGTCGTATATCTTGTCATTTACTTGGAATGGCAAAAATGGGGAAAACCAAATACCTTTTCAATGATAAAATGCTAACAGCAAAAGAAATTGTAGATTTTTTACGCAGAACAAAGAAGCTAAAACGTTCCAAACTACTAGCTTGTTACTATTGCGAGGCAATTGTCAAAATGAAAGGAATAGAAATAAAACTGTTTTTTAGCAAAACATCGCACAAAGGTAATTGGTGTGTTTTGTTGACAACAGATTTGTTATTGAACTATCAAGAAGCGTACAAGATATATTCAATACGTTGGTCTATTGAGGTTTTTTTCAAAGAAAGCAAGCAATATTTGGGGCTTGGGAAATGCCAATCACAAGATTTTGATGCTCAAATAGCAACTACAACAATTTGTTTGTTGCAGTATAATATTCTTTCTGTGTATAGAAGATTTGCCGATTACGAATCTTTTGGGGCTCTTTTTAGACAGACAAATGCAGACACCTTACAACTTACTGTAAATGAACGTATATGGAAGATAATGATTGAGATAGTCGCACTGTTAGCAGAAATGCTCGAGTTGGATTCCGAAATGTTAATGGGAAAATTAGTAACTGAAAATGAAAGATTTGAAAAAATATTAAATTACACAACCCTATTGAAAGCAGGGTAATTGGAGCTTGCGAAAGTCAAGTTAAATATCTCTGTTCTATTCGGTGCGAGTATCTTTAGCGTGTTGTTGAAAATTCTTATATTGTTCTTCCGACAAATTAAGTGTCCCGCGAAGTTGTGCAGAGCTTGCTTTTTTGACTTTCTCTTCTGTTACTTCTTCCTTAGGATAAGGTAAAATTTCTATTTGTTTGCCTACATATTCTTTTGGGATTAATAAATGCAAATCAGTATTTGATGGAATTAAAATAGTGCGTATCATGGTGATTTTTTTTGCAAAGGTAATAACAATTTTTGAAAAACAAACTATTCGTTTAAAAGGGCGTTAAGGGTGAGAGGTTGCAAACTTTACTCAACTATTTTTGAGTGAAGCCTTCTGGAGAGAAGGCTTCACTAACTCAATTTAGGCTGGGGTCTAAAAGGATAGAGGCGACGGAGGTAGAGGCTGGCGACGAACGGGACAAACTTTATTACTTTAGTAACCGGAATTATGCACCGCTTCCTCTACTTTATTAGTTTCCTCTGTATTTACTTTAAAGCGTATTGAAAAACACTGATTTATAATTTTGAAAAATTCATCCCGTATCGTGTGTAAATGCATTTTCATAGTTCTTATGGTAGTTTGATAAAGTAATAAAGTTGAGAATCAGTGCGGATTATTGTTGGTTACTAAACTAATAAAGTTTTATTGAGTGCTTTTGTAGATAAGGGGT
>CAIWVT010000371.1 GCA_903916135.1 uncultured bacterium | reverse complement strand
GGCATCCATATACACATAATTAAAAAGATTGTAATAAGCCACGCCAACGCTGAGATTTTTGTACGCAAAATTGAAACCCGCATACATTGTCTGTTGTTTCAAAAAATCATAATCCCATTGAAAATATTTGGAATAAAAATGCTCATAAAACCAAGGGGGATTGGTCTTGGAATAGGAAAATTTCAACGAAACAATCCCGAAACTCTTGCCGTGAATATCCATGGTTTCTTTCACCACTAAGTGGGATGTGAAGTCATTGTTATAACTATTGAAAAGCGCATACTCCGCATTGGCTTCTATCGAGAGTTGCCGAAAAAGTCTCAGTGTTAAGCCTACCGAAGGCTTCACCACATGCATAAAATAGGACTTGTCGAATTGATGCACTTCCGTATAAGAATGCGTTGCCTCGAAGGTATAGCGAAATCGGCGGGGAAGGTCTTTGCCATTCATGTCCGAATTGGTCCAGGCGAGTGTATTATCCAGATGATAAAACATTAACGAATCGTATGTAGGGGTCGTATCCAAAGGAATCAAAGGGAAATATCCCTGATTCAGTTGCTTATTGATGAAGCGCATACGTTCCTTGTCAAAAGTAAAGGTATGGCTGAGTCTGCCAACGTTGAATTTCTTTTCCACAGGGATCGAATCATCTTTGTTTGTGTGAGGATTACTTCCGAAAGAATAATACTGTTTCAAGGTCACCACAGTTTCTTTTATCTTATTCTCCGAATTGGAAAGATAATATGTAGGCGACATACTGTTATCGCCTTGGCGATATTTTATATAGACCGTATCGTCCGCCAATCCTCCGTTTTCCTGCACCAAAACCCTATTGTAGATATAGTTCACAAACACACCATAGCGCTTATTTTTCGATGCATAATACGCATACACCGAAACACTATGATCGCTCGCCTTCTGTTGAAACCTATCCCGCCCGGGTGCCCCGACAATTTGATAATTCGCCCCTAGAAACACTTTATTTTTTATGCTATGCAGATGCGCCACATGAAACACATGCTCCTTTTTTGGACCTATCGTATAGAATAAATCAGTCATAGGCAACAAGGAATAATAGAAATTAGCCTCATCGGTTTTGGTCATATAGGGCTCAAAAGCCGTCATGCCATACGAAAATCCCGGGACAGGATTCACACCAAAAACCATGTTCTGTGATGCCAAACCCGTATTGCCCAAACTTGAATTAAAGAAGCTTGTTCTTTTGATGGGATCATTATATTGAAAGTGATTCAAATTGGTATCAATCTGCACCGCACCCTCTTCCTGATAAACCGTAGTATCCATCTTCTGAATACTGAAGCGCACAATGCGCAGCGAATCGTAATGCACATCAACAGAATCTGCCTGCTGTCCGAGCACACATATCGGCATTAAAAGTACCAAAAAGAAAGAAAGGTATTTAAAGATTTTCATATAAACATCAGAATGTGCAAATGTATAAAAACTTTACGAACTCTGGGCTAAAAAGGAATGGAAAAACCATAAAAAGATGAGATTGGTACAAATAAAAAAAGCTGCTCGTGAGAGCAGCTTTAATTAAAATTTGGCAACGACATACTTTCCCGGAAATAAATCGAGTATCATCTGCGCAGGTGGGCTTAACTTCTCTGTTCGGAATGGGAAGAGGTGAACACGACCGCAATAGTCACCATAATATCTTAAATATGAATAAGACAATAATGGAGAGAAAATACAATAATAAGTTTAATTGATAGAAATCAGCAAACAGAAAGTTACGGATAATTAGTACTGCTCGACTTTGACATTACTGTCTTTACATCTGCAGCCTATCAACGTAGTAGTCTTCTACGATCCTTAAAGGAAGTCTCATCTTGAGCTGAGTTTCGCACTTAGATGCTTTCAGCGCTTATCTCATCCAAGCGTAGCTACTCTGCAATGCAACTGGCGTCACAACAGATACACTAGAGGCTTGTCCGACTCGGTCCTCTCGTACTAGAGTCAGGTGCTCTCAAATTTCCAACGCCCACACCAGATAGGGACCGAACTGTCTCGCGACGTTCTGAACCCAGCTCGCGTGCCACTTTAATCGGCGAACAGCCGAACCCTTGGGACCTTCTCCAGCCCCAGGATGTGACGAGCCG
>CAIWVT010000370.1 GCA_903916135.1 uncultured bacterium | reverse complement strand
GCCTATTACGTCCTTCCCGACGCCTATTACGTCCTTCCCGACGTCTATTATGTCCTTCCCGACGCCTATTGCGTCCTTCCCGACGTCTATTACGTCCTTCCCGACGCCTATTGCTTCCTTCCCAAAGCCTCTTACCTCCTTTCCGATCTCTATCCACAACCCTCCGATGCTTAGCCACGACTCTTCAACGCCAATCCATGACCCTCCAACGCCTATCCACGACCCTTCAACGCCTATCCACGACCCTCCAGCGCCAATCCACGACCCTCCAACGCCTATCCACAGCCCTCCAACGCCAATCCACGACCATCCAACGCTTATCCACAACCCTCCAACGCCAATCCACGACCCTCCAACGCCAATCCACGATTCGCCGACGTCTATTTCCATCAATTTTCTACATAAAACCTATCAAATTTTATAAATTCCAATAAACTTCATCAAAAAATCGTACCTAAATCATAAAAATACACCGAATCCCTGCTTAACTGTATAGGCAGACGCATTCCTTCTAAAATCCTTCTTCGTTCTTTGATGATTCCCCCGCTTCATTCCTCTCTCCAAACCGCAGTTTTCACATCATAGGTGTATTCTGAGATGCCTTTGGATTCGGCTTTCATGAGTTTGCGGGAGTCGGAGGCATAGAGCATCATCTTTTGATAGGAAAGGGTGTCGAGCAAGCGGGGCTGTTGCTCAAATTGGCTGACGGGAAGGATGTAGAAGCGCTTGGTTCCGTTTTCGATGGGGGTATAGACCCACGAGAGATAGTAGCCACAGGAGCTTATGCGGGTGCGGTTGTGGGTTTTGGTGAGGGTGAGGGCAAGCATCAAACCGCCGTCTTTGAGCCTGTCGCGTTGGTTGGAGATGTAGTTTCCCAAGGAATAAGCAATGAAGACTTCGCGCCCGAGGGAGTCGGGGAAATGGGTGCGTTCTATCTTTTGAATCACGTGGGGGTGCATGCCAATGATGATGTCGGCGCCTTGTTGGAAACATATCCGCGCCACGTCCTGCTGAAATTGATTGGGATGGGACTGATATTCGTCGCCCCAATGGATAAAGACGATGGTTTGGTCGGGCAGGGAATCTTTGGCGCGGCGCAGGTCAGCTTTCATCTGCAGGGTATCAATCAGATTGACGATGGTGGGTTTGGGAATGGGGATGCCGTTGGTGCCGTAGGTGTAGTTGAGCAGTGCGAGTTTGAAACCGTTTTTGTGGACGATGAGCGGATAGGTGTTTGCGCGCGAAGCGGAATCCACGTAGGTGCCCAGATGGGTGAAATTGAGGCTGTCTAATATGTGGAGGGTGCGTTCGATGCCTTTTTTGCCGCGGTCGCAGGAATGGTTGTTGGCATCGCCAACGATATCAATGCCTGCACGCTGCAAAGCAGGGACGATTTGGTCGGGGGCGCTAAATTGGGGATAGCCTGTGTATGGTTTTCCGCCTAAAGTAACCTCTAAGTTTGCCATGGCGATGTCGCTTTGGCGGATGAGGGGCGCCACGAATTTGAAACAGGAGTCGTAGGAATAGGTGTGCAGGGAATCGTACCAAGCGGCTTCGATTTGACCTTGATGTTGCATGATATCGCCCATAAAGAGCAGGGAAATCGTCGTGTCGGGCGCTATCGCCTGCTTCGCGATAGGGTGATGGGCGGTGATTTTGGTGAACAGAAACAAGCTGAAGCCGACACAGGAGGCGATGAGGGTGTATTTTAAAAAGATTTTCATAGAGAGAACGAGATTTTGCTGCGAATAGAGTTAATTATGAAAACAGAGTCTGCTCCAAAAAGTATGCTTTTGATTAAATGCCACAGATTCACAGATTATATTATTTAAAATCGGTGTTCATGAAATCGCTTCGCTCAGTTCACAGATTATTTAAAAAATTAAAGAACAGATTCTTACAGATTATTTAATTTTTTTTGAATAAAAAAATTGAGCAGTTTTATCTCTTTTGCCTTTTCGGAGAGGACTAAAAACGTATTAATTTCTTAGGGGCGGCAAAAGTACAATTTTGTTTGGAATAATCAGATAATTTTCCGTCGCCAATTGCCTTTTTTCAAATAAAAATAGGAGAGAATGAAGATGACCAAGAAATATTCTGCCTCGGAGAGCCAAGCCATAGCCAAGGGTGCCTTGAAGGCTATCACCACCACATAGACCGTGATTAAATATAAGATGATACCCACCAACTCGATGAGCATAGAGATGCGGGTGTTGCCTGTGCCCGTCACACCGTTGTAGAAATTCATCGTCAAGGAGAAGATGATGAGCGCAATCACCACCATATAGAAGGATGGCAGGCTTTGGTGAATCAAGAGGGTGTCGGAAGAAAATAAAGAGAGAAGTTGGGTGGGAAACAAGGCGGAAGGGAGCACCAAAACCGTCATAGAGATGAAACATAGTTTGGTGATTTTGCGAATCAAAGGGATGACGCCTTCCAAATTTCCCTGCCCGATGATGTTGCTCACCATGGTGCTGGTTGCCGAGCCGAAAGCCCATCCGGGTATCATCAGAAAGATGTAGATGCTGCGCACGATGTTGGTGATTGCCAATTGATGTTGCCCTCTTTGTTCAATGACGACGAAAAAGGTGAACCACGAAGCCAAAGAAAGTACGTGTTGGAGGATGATGAAGCCCGACACATCAAGGATGGAGTAGATGGTGTGCCATTCGTAGGTCTTTTTTTGGAAGAGGCGATAGCGTTTCAGGTCGATGACGGTCCATGTAACGATGACGTAATAGACCACCGACACAAATTCGGCTATCACTGTGGCAATGGCGGCGCCTGCGATGCCCATGGCGGGAAAACCGAGCTTGCCAAAGATTAGGATATAGGCAAAGACGACGTTGACCGAGGCTAAGATGACGGAATTTATAGCCAAGTAGCGCGTTCGGAAGATACCCGTATAGAACGCCCGAAAGGAGCAGCCGATATAAGTGAAGAATAAGCCGTAAACGCGATATTTTATATACAAAGAGGTTTTCTCGAACACCTCAGGCGACGACAAAATATGGCTAAAGATGGGTGCAAAGAACAAATGTACGACGATAAACAGCAATAAAGCAGCAATCATCAAAAACAATACGCTCACCTCAAACACACTGCCCACTTCCTCGGGTTTGTTTTCGCCCAATCGGCGCGAAATGATGATTTGTGTGCCGATGCTAAATCCCAAACCAATGATGAACAGCAAGACATAGAAGGTGCCTCCTATCGCTGATGCGCCTAAGTCAGCCTCGCCCACACGTGCCAAGAAAATAGTGTCCGTCACATTGATCATGTTCTCGGCTAAGAGACTCAATATGATGGGATAGCTCAGATTCCAAATGTCTTTGTTGGAAGGTAATTTCACTGCGATTGATTTTTTTTGCAAAGATATTGCAATTGGGGGAATAAATTGGGGATGGTTAAAGAAAATTCCATGGTTTGCCTTCTACGAACCCCGACACTCCCGACATTGCATGTACGGGACAGGTTCGTGTACGGGTCAGGTTACAAATGCCTCATAAATCTCAGTGTATCTCTTTTTTGCACTGTGAATCTCTGTGTAACTTTCCTCAAACCAAAATTCCAAGGATAAAATTTATCCACGAAATAAGGGAGTTCGCCGATAAAAATACACATTTCATAGATTTTTTTATAAAAATATTTTCTCACTATAATAAAAAGTAGTAATTTTATCGAAAATTTCAAAACCATGAAACGTATCTACAACATTCTTCTTCACATTACCTTTTGGATATTATTTGCCATCATGCCGCTGTCCACGATTTTCTTCTCTGAAGAAGCGATTCCTCATAGCTCCTTGGTCTATATAATTGCCGTTTATATGATGCACGTGCTGAATTTCTACACTGCTTATTTCTTGCTCTTGCCAATTTTCTTTAAGAAGCGGAAATTGGTGATAAGTATCTTAGGCAGTTTGGTGTTTGTGTTGGTGTTTGCCTTGATTCGCTTGGCACTTATCAAGATTTTCTTTCATTGTATCTCCATAGATATAGATAAAGATTTGGCTAAGTTTCTGGCAAATCCCAAAAGCATATTGTTTGAGTATGTGGTGTGGACTTTTATGTTCACGGCTTTTGCGTTTTTGCTGCGTTCCACCTTCGAATGGTTTAATGTGCAGAAACAAAAGTCTGATTTGATCAACCAAAATCAGGCGAGTGAGTTGGCTTTGTTGCGCTATCAAATCAATCCGCACTTTTTGTTCAATACTTTGAATAATATCTACGCTTTGGTCTATAAAAAAGATGATAAAGCGCCCGGGGCGGTGATGAAGTTGTCGGAGATTTTGCATTATGCCCTCTATAAAGCCAATGCCGAACGCGTGTTGCTCGACAACGAAATCATCTATCTGAAGAGTTTCATCGAGCTGCAATCGCTTCGGGTGACTGATACCAATTTTGTGGACTTCACGGTGAGCGGAAGCACTGAAGGCAAGCATATAGTGCCCATGTTGCTGCTGCCTTTTGTGGAAAACGCCTTCAAACATTGCAACAAACAGGTGGCAGCCCCCGGCATCGTCATTGCTATCGTCACCGACGAGCGCAGCATAGAGTTTTCGTGCAAAAACTATATCACAAGCCCCAATCAATATACCAAAGACGAAGCAGGCGGCATCGGTTTGCAAAACATCAAACGCCGCATCGAACTGCTATACCCCAAGAAATATCAGCTTGAAATCAATACCAACGAAACCGAATATACTGTTTACCTAAAACTCGACATCCATGAAAATTAATTGTGTAGCCATTGACGACGAGCCCTTGGCACTTGAAATCATTTCGGAATATTGCAGCCAAATATCCTATATCAACCTCATGAGCACCTTCACAAGCCCTGTGGAATCTATCAATTTCCTGAAATCAAACAAAGTGGATTTGCTTTTTCTCGACATACAGATGGAACAACTCACGGGTATCCAACTCTTGAATGTGATAAAGACGCAACCTTTGGTGATTTTCACCACCGCCTACGACTCGTTTGCGATGATAGGCTACGATTTGGATGTGGTGGACTATTTGTTGAAACCCATCTCCTTCGAACGTTTTCTGAAAGCCGTGAACAAGGCGTTTGAGAAGCTTCAACCCGAAAAAACACACCCCTCGGACAGCATCCAACTGCAACATGAACCCATCAAACACGATTATTTCTTTGTGAAGACGGATTTTAAAATGCAAAAAATCAATTTCAACGATGTGTTGTACATCGAAGGGCAAAGCGACTACCTGAAAATAGTGACCGAGAAAGAACGTTTTATGACGCTGATGAGTTTTAAGAAATTGGAAGATATTTTGCCTGCCGAACATTTCATGCGGGTGCATAAATCCTATGTGGTTGCCCTCCCCAAGATTGAATTTGTGGAACGCAACCGCATCAAAATCAAAGACCAATTGATTCCTATCTCCGAAAGTTATCGGGTGCAGTTTTTTAAGGCTATTGAGAATATTGGGGGAGGATGATGAGGGGATTAGGCTTTAGACTATTAGACTATTAGGAAAAAATACAAACCTAAAATTTGAAACTTTAAACTTTATATTATGATAGAAAAAATGAATGAACACAGCAATGCTGTCAATTGGTTTGAAATACCGATGATTGATACGGAAAGAGCCAGGAAATTCTACGAAGGCGTGTTTGATATTGAATTGAAATTTGTGGAAATGATGGGCTATGAAATGCTTTTCTTCCCTTCATCGGACAATATGGAAGGGAAAGTGTCGGGGGCTTTGATTAAAGGCGAAACTCACAAACCTTCGAAGGAAGGTGTGGTGCTATACCTGAACGCCAACCCCGATATACAAGTGGTTATAGACAGAATCAGCGCGCATGGCGGACAAATTATGATGCCACGCACCCTCATAAATGAGCAAGTGGGCTATATGGCAACTTTTATTGATTCGGAAGGGAACTATTTGGCACTTCATGCTTCGTGGTGATGGGGTGATTTTTTGATGGGGTCATTTAGTGGTCATAAGAGTAATTGATTGTCATTGGAGAAGGAAAAACCGTGGAGACTTTCGACCTTGCTACCTCCAGACCTACTGTACGGGACATGAAAATTGAAAATAATAACTACTCAATCGGTATTATACCAATTGGGTTTGGGCTAAACATGTATGTAATGGTATAACAATATGCTCATCCTTACGTTTATTTTTTTTGTCTTCATTTTAATTTTAAATCACAATCTTCCTAAGAGTCTAATAAGCAAAAAATAGTGAAATACCTCCTCCTCAAAACCATCCTCGGCTTCCTAAATCTCTTCGTCATGATGAGTCTCGCCATCATGCTGCCCGCAGCCACTATTTACTATTGGCAAGCATGGTGCTATTTGGCGGTGTTTTTCATTGGGGTGAGCATCATCACCATTTATATATTCTTGCATGATAAAAGTCTTCTCCAAAGCCGCCTAAAAGTAGGCACGATAGCAGAAACCCGCAAAGCGCAAAAAATAATACAAGCCTTTGCCTCTTTGGGTTTCATCGGCATGTATATCGTGGCAGGCTTCGATTATCGTTATCAATGGTCAGGTATGCCGCCCATTATTTGGATAGCTGCCGATGGGATGCTCATCCTGACGTGGGCGTTGTTTTTTGTTATCTTCAAAAAGAACACTTTCTTGAGCGCCACCATAGAAGTGCAACAACATCAGCATATCATCACGGATGGTCCGTATGCCGTGGTGCGCCATCCGATGTATGCGGCAGCCATACTTTTGTTCATATTCACGCCTTTGGCATTAGGTTCATTGTGGGCATTGCTCAGCCTGCCCTTGATGATAATCGTCCTCGTTCTACGCTGCTTAGACGAAGAAAAAGCCCTCACTCAACAACTCCAAGGTTACACAGCCTATTGCAAAAAAGTACCGTTTAGGCTCATACCTTTTCTATGGTAATTCCCAAATCCCAAATCAAAAATCAAAAATCAAAAATCTTAAACATGTCCAATTAATGTCATTTTAGCGAGTTTTAAATCCAAAAACTTTCTCCGCGAAAAAATGAATTTCAATTACGTATATTACTTACTTTGGCACTAAATATTTTGAATAACAAGCAAATAATCCTATCGGCATAATTAGTGAATAAAAATATATTGCTGTTAGAATAAAATAAAATTCTAATTTTACGCCCAAAATTAAAAGACCACTTATGAGAATTGCAAGAATAAGCGAAAAGCGCGAAACTTTGGTGCAAGACACCGTTGATTTAACCTTAATGGAGCCTTTCATCGAGAAATATAAAAGCACCCGAGGCAATATGATTCCTTTGTTGCAACATACGCAGGAATTGTATGGCTATATCCCCACCGAAGCTTTTTTGAAGCTCGAAAAAGAAACGAGTTTAAATTTGAGCGACATGTATGGCGTAGCCAGTTTTTATGCACAGTTCCGCTTAAAACCTGTAGGGAAACATATTATCAAAGTGTGCCATGGCACCGCATGTCATGTTCAAAATGCCACCGCAGTTACCGAAGCTTTAGAAGAAGAACTCCACCTGAAAGATGGCGAAACCACTCCCGATAACCTTTTCACGTTAGAATCTGTGGCATGTTTGGGCTGTTGTTCCTTGGCACCTGTTATGATGATAGGCGATGAAACCTTTGCCAAACTGGGTGGAAAACAAGCTAAGGATGTCATACGCGCCATACGCGAAAAAGAAACCGGTAGTAAATGCAGTCAATAATAGTATTATTGTCATAATAAAAATAATCAAATGGGAAAAACAAAGGTAGTTGTGGAAAAAACAAAGGTAATTGTCGGTTTAGGTAGTTGCGGCTTAGCCGCCGGAGCTGGCAAGGTGTATGATGCCATCAAAAAGATAAAAGAAGAAAAAGGCTTGGATTTCGAACTCAAGAAAACCAGTTGCATCGGTATGTGTTTCCGCGAGCCGCTTGTGGAGGTGATTGATGGAACTGGTTCATATATATATGGTGAAATAGATATAGCCAAAGCCTCGGAGATACTCGAAAAACATATTCAGAACGCTGATCCTATAAAGGATTATGTGGTTCAAACCGAGCTTTTCGACACTAAAGATAAAAACTTTTTTGAAGGACAAGTGAAGATTGCGTTGCGCAACTGTGGCTATATAGACCCGGAATCTGTTGAAGAATATGAAGCTCGCGAAGGTTATGATGCCATCAAGAAGATTGCTGCCAAAAAAATTCAATCGGTTGATATCATTCAAAATGTGTTGGACTCCGGCATTAGAGGTCGTGGGGGTGGAGGTTTTCCCACTGGTTTGAAATGGCGCTTTGCATATAACAACAAATCCGATGTGAAATATATTATCTGTAATGCCGACGAAGGCGACCCGGGTGCTTTCATGGATCGCTCTGTGTTGGAAGGCGACCCCCATTCCGTTTTGGAAGGGATGACCATCGGTGCTTATGCCATTCAAGCTTGCGAAGGATGGATATATTGCAGAGCAGAATATCCTCTTGCCATCAAACGTCTGAACATCGCCATTGACCAAGCGCGTGCGAAAGGCTATTTGGGCAAAAATATCTTAGGCATAGAAGGATTTAATTTCGATATACATATAAAAGAAGGTGCTGGTGCATTCGTGTGCGGTGAAGAAACTGCGCTGATGGCTTCCATTGAAGGCGAACGGGGTATGCCGCGCAAACGTCCTCCTTTCCCTGCTGAATCGGGTTTGTGGAAACGTCCGACGAATATCAATAATGTGGAAACTTTTGCCAACATACCTTGGATTATCAATCACGGTGCTTCCGAATATGCCAAATATGGCACTGCCAAAAGCAAAGGCACCAAAGTGTTTGCCCTTACGGGAAAAATCAATAATGGCGGCTTAGTTGAAGTTCCTATGGGCATCACCATCAAAGATATTATCTTTAAATTAGGCGGTGGCATTATAAATAACAAAAAGTTCAAAGCCGTTCAGTTGGGCGGTCCTTCGGGCGGATGTATTCCCGATTATCTTGCCGATACCGTAGTGGATTATGACTCTGTGAACGCCACAGGTGCTATCATGGGCTCAGGCGGTATGGTTGTGATGGACGAAACCACCTGTATGGTTGATATGGCGCGCTTCTTCCTCGATTTTACGAAAAAAGAATCATGTGGAAAATGTACCTTCTGCCGCATAGGCACACAACGTATGCTCGAAATATTGGAACGCATCACCAAAGGCGAAGGCAAAGCCGGTGACATTGACACCCTCATCGACCTTTCGAGTCAAATAAAAGATAGTTCGCTTTGCGGATTAGGTCAAACTGCTCCAAATCCTGTGTTAACTACCATTAAATATTTTCGTGATGAATACGAAGCTCACATTCGAGACAAAAAATGTCCAGCAAAATCATGTAAACCATTGCTAACGTATGAAATCATTACTGACAAATGTACAGGGTGTATGCTTTGTAAGAAAGTATGTGCGGTGAGTGCCATTTCGGGTGAGCGTAAAATGCCGCACTTTATTGATCAAGCAATTTGCACCAAATGCGGTTCGTGTTATTCAAAATGTAAGTTTGAAGCCATCAGCCTAAGTTAAATTATTAATTTGAAAACATCAGAAAAATGAACGATATTAATGTAATATTAAACGGGAAAATTGCTAAAGGAAATAAAGGGGAAACAATCCTCTCTCTTGCCAGAAGAAATGGTTATGAAATTCCCACAATGTGTAATGACGAGCGACTTGAACCATATTCCTCATGCTATGTATGTGTTGTTGAAGTGGAAGGTATGCGAGGACTGCAGCCGTCGTGTTCCACAATCATTGCCGATGGGATGAAAGTTGAGACTAATAACAATATTATTTTTAAAGCAAGAAAAACTGCACTTGACCTACTTTTAAGCAATCATTATGCTGATTGCTTGGCTCCGTGCAAGCAGACTTGCCCAGCCGGTGTGGATATTCAGGGTTACATTTCTTATATAGATAAAGGTATGTACAATGAAGCGGTCGAGCTTATAAAAGAAACAAACCCATTACCTGCTATTTGCGGTCGTGTGTGTGTCCGCCCGTGCGAGGTTGCTTGTCGGCGAAACCTCCTCAGTGAAGGCACTGCGGTGGGAATTGACTATCTAAAACGTTTTGCTTCCGATATTGATATTGAGTCTCCAAACAAGTATATACCGGAATTAAAACCTGATACCGGAAAAAAGATTGCAATAGTTGGTGCTGGTCCGGCAGGTTTATCTTCAGCATTTTTCCTTCGTAAAGAAGGACATTCATGCGATATCTATGAAGCAGGTCCAAAAGCTGGAGGTTGGCTCAGATATGGCATCCCTGAATACCGTCTCCCTAACGATATCCTGCAAAAGGAAGTTGATAATATCACCGATATGGGTGTTAGAATATTTTATAATCACAAACTTGGAGATAAAATCAGCTATAAAGCATTGAAATATAAATATGATGCTATTATTCTTGCCATTGGTTCTCAGGCTGGGACCTCTATTGGCTGCCAAGGTGATGACGCTGAAAATGTGTTATCCGGAATTGACTTCCTTAAAAAGATGGAAATTAGTGGAAACAAATATGACTTTACTGGAAAAAAGGTTGCTGTAATCGGGGGTGGCAATACGGCAATGGACTGTTGCCGCACTTCAAAGCGCTGTGGATCTGAAAAAGTTATGGTTATATATCGTCGTACCGAAAAAGAAATGCCGGCAAACCCAATCGAAATTCACGAATCCAAACTTGAAGGTGTTGAATACTTGTTGCTCACTGCTCCCATCAAGGTGAACAAAGGAGAAGACGGATTAGCAAAATCAATCACCTGTATCAAAATGGGACTTGGTGAACCTGATTCATCGGGCAGAAGAAGACCTATACCTATTGATGGTTCCGAGTTTGATGTGGAAGTTGATTATGTATTGGCTGCTATCGGTCAAAAAACAATAGTTGATTTTGTAGATGAAGTGAACAAAAACACAGATATTGGCGCACTTAATATCAACAAATGGGGCGATTTGGATGCTGATTCAAAGACCTTGCAAACAGGTGTGAAGCGCATATTTGCTGCCGGGGATGGTGTAACAGGTCCTGCTACGTTGATACAGGCAATTGCACAGGCACGCATTGCAGCCCGTAGTTGCCATTTGTTTCTTACATCTCAGCCCGTTGAACCCGAAAAGAATGAATTCCTAAGTAAAAAAGAAAACTTTCATGTTCAGGATTCCGCGGATTATATTGATAAATTTAGCAGGCAACTTCGTGAAGAGATGCCTACAATAGCTGCTGATTCAAGAAATAATTTTTCTGAAGTAGAATTAGGTTATACCGATGAGAGCATTGCAAAACATGAAGCCCAGCGTTGTCTCGAATGTGGCTGTTCTGCTTATTTTTTATGCGATTTAAAAAAATATTCCTCTGAATACGAAGTAGAGCAAACAAGGTATTCCGGTTTTTTTAATAATCACGAAGTTGACTTCAGACATCCATATATTGAAATAGATAATAATAAATGTATTCTTTGTTCAAGATGTGTCCGTATTTGCAAGGAAGTTGTTGGAGCAAACGCTCTTGGGCTTGTTAACAGAGGTTTTGTAACGTATGTGGCACCAAGCATGGGAAATTCACTCTCCGATACTTCTTGTGAATCGTGCGGTTTATGTTTATCCACTTGCCCTACAGGTGCATTGTCTGAGAACGTTGATTTTAAACCGGGTCCTGTAAAACTTGAATCCGTGGACACTATATGCAATTACTGTTCTGTTGGTTGCACATTGACACGCCATCTCAAAAATGGTTTTGCTATGAAAGTAACCGGAAAATCTGGAAAAATTAATACAGACGGCAATATTTGCAGGTTCCCGAAATTTGGATATAAGTACTTAAATGACAAGACAAGGATTTTAAAACCTTTATTAAAGACTGCAGGCAAGTTTGAAGAAATCAGTTTTAATGAAGCACTCGATATTATTACTTACAAAATAAAGAGTGTGATGCCCGACCAGAATGCTTTTTTCGCAGGTGCTCGTTTGACGAATGAAGAGATGTATCTCGTACAGAAACTGGCACGTTTCGGAGCAAAGACAAATAATGTAAACAGTTTTCATTATCTTGGAAGAGGTAATGGATACATCAACAACACCATAGAAAATACTTTATTTGACAAGATGAATGGGGCTGGCAAAATCTATATTTTAGGCACTGAATTGTACAAGGACTTCGCGGTGGTCGGCTTTATGATAAATAACCTTAGATTCAAAAATAATGTCCCTGTTGAGTTTATTACTACCAATTCGGAGAGTTTGATGATAAAGAAGGCAGATACGTCAAACATTATCATAAACTATTATTATTTCATCAAAGCCGTAAATCATTATTTGCTTTCTAATGGACTTGAAAACCGCTTGTTTATCAACGACAACTGCTCGGGGTTTGAAGATTACAAAACAAAATTATTATCAAAAGATTTCATATCAATAGCCGAACAAGCTTGCTCTTCAATTGATGACATCATCAACTTTGCTAAGGAATTCAACGAACAACAAAACGCGATACTGGTTTTCTCCGAAAAAGAATGCTCTTCAAATGCAAGTCTTGAATTGTTCAATCTGGCTCTTATTACTGGAAAATTGGGTAAAACATCCAGTGGTATTATTTCACTTAAAGAAAAAAATAACTCACAAGGAATTTTCGATATGGGAATTCTTCCGAAGTATGGTGTTGGCAAAGTTTCTATCCATGACGAGAAACTTATTGCAAAGATGAAAGAAAAATGGAATATGAGTGAAGTGCCTTCCAATGTGAACGATAATATGATTTCATTAATCGAAAACGGGATGTTTAAAAACCTGTTTATTTTTGGAGAAGACCCTATTGGTTGTGCAATTGACAAAGTTAAAGTTTCTCAATGGTTGTCAATAGCCGATTTTATTATGGTTCAGGATTATTTTATGACTGAAACTGCTCAAAAAGCCCATTTGATTTTGCCTGCTTCTTTCCCCGTTGAAACCGGAGGAAGTTTTACGAATTCACAAAACGTGATTCAGAAATTCGAATGTGAAATAGAATCGAAAATCGAAAAACGTAGTTACGAACAAATTTTAGAATTACTGTCTAAATTTGGCGATACTAATAAAAATGCTGATTATGTGGATGTAATGATGGAACTTATTTCCATGCTGTCAGGTTCAGATGAAACGATCTATCAATTTAATAATACCGAAAAAGATAATTTTAGTCGCATCTTTGATTATGGTTGTGATTATCTTGTGAAATATTTTGAAGATGATTTTAAACAAAAATTTACTCAAAACAATTAAAAGAATATTTTTTTTATCATAGTTCCTGAAATTTTATTAATTTTGTAATTAAAAACTAAAAATATGAGTACTGTAAATTTTATATCGTTAATTGTAAAATGCCCGGTTTGCAATAAATCTCTTATGGACCATGAACATAAAGTAGATAATGAACCGAGCATAAAGCTTTCAATTGAATCAGGTGGAAAAAAAGGAACACTTAGTTTGAGTTCTGTTTATGGAAGTTTTAATTTCCTTACAGATATTGAAGTCCCCAATAATGAAGTTGTAAGTTTTTCTTGTCCTATATGCCGAGAAGAATTGGAATCTGCTGAACTGTGTAAATCATGCGATGCACCGATGGTTTCGCTTATTCTTGACCTTGGGGGCAAGGTGAGCTTTTGCACCCGAAAGGGATGTCAGGATCATAGCGTAGGGTTTGAAGATTTGTCCGTTGCTTTGAAGAAATTATATCAAGATTTTGGAGGAAATGCGAATATCCATAACCTTAAACCTACAAGAGATGAAGTTTACACACCAATAAAAACCAAACAGAAATCTGAGGCTGATAATAATAAAGAAATCATTGAGAGCGGTTCTTTTCTGCATGTGTATTGTCCATTTTGCAGGAAATCTCTGATTTATGATGATATGTTAAAGCTGAAGATTATTAATGAAAAAGGTGAAGCTGGATATATAATGTCGAGTCCTTATTTGAATATATTTACTTCAAAATCAACAATACATCTTCCTGAAGAAAAGGAAGTCAAAGATATCCTATGTAATCATTGTGACAAAAGTTTGAAAATACCTGAACGGAGTTGTGAAAAATGTGGGTCCACCATAGCAAAAGTTATTGTTAGTGCAAGAACAAAAATGATAGATTTTTATATTTGCTCCAGAAAAGGATGTACATGGCATGGATTAAATATGGATGATTTAGAAAATATTAAATTAGAAGATAGTCTTGAATGGTAATTACAAAAAAAAGCGTATCTTTGCATTTATTACTATAATTCACTTAAATATTAAACTATGTTTCAAATCATCAGAAAGCAAGAAATGGCACGGGGTACTATCATACGTTTTGATATAGAAGCTCCAAAAATTGCAAAGAAAATCAAACCCGGACAGTTTGTTATTCTCAGAGTTAATGAAACAGGGGAACGTATCCCGCTTACTGTTGCAGATAAAGATGAATTTTCAGGAATTATTACAGTCATATTTCAAGTGGTTGGCAAAACCACAGCTTTGATGCGTTCGTTAAAAGAAGGTGACATTATTAAAGATGTTACTGGACCTTTGGGAAAACCAGCCGAAGTACATAATGTAGGCACTGTGATTATGGTCGGAGGCGGAACAGGTGTTGCCATTCTTTATCATATTGCTAAAGCTTTTAAGGAAGCAGGCAATCAAGTGGTTAGTATTATTGGTGCACGTGATAAAGATATGCTGATACTTAAAAATGAAATGGAAAATATTAGTGATGAACTCGTGGTTACTACCGATGATGGCAGCTATGGATATCGTGGGTTCGTTACTGATCCTTTGAAAAAATATCTTGGGGAGCGTTATGACATAAAATTGGTTTACGCTATTGGTCCGATAATCATGATGAAAAATGTTTGTAATCTTACTAAACAGTTTAATACGAAAACTTTTGTTAGTTTAAATCCCGTTATGATTGATGGCACAGGAATGTGCGGTGGTTGTCGAGTGAAGGTTGATAATAAAACTCAGTTTTGTTGTGTTGACGGACCTGATTTTGACGGACATTTGGTGGATTTCGATGAACTTGAAAAAAGAAATTCCCTCTATCTGAAAGATGAAAAAAACTCCTTATTATTTTCAATTCGTTAAAAAAAATAATTATGATTGATCAGGATGTAAAATATTTAAAATTTAAAACCTATCTCAATACGTATTGTCCGTATTGTCATCAGAGTTTTAATGTTGAAAAAAAGCATGATAAGCAACTGATATTCAAAGCGATTTTTAAAGAAAAAGAAGTAGATCTTACACTTAGCCCCTATCTGGATGTTTTTGAATCCACCACCAATCTTGAGATGGGTGTAGGCGAATTGCTTGACGATTTTATGTGTCCTGCTTGTCAAAAAAGTTTAATAAGCAAAGACATTAAATGCGGCGAATGTGGTTCTAATGTTGCTGAGGTTATTATTTCTGCTGCTTCAAAATTAATTCCATTTTACATCTGTTTGAAAAAAGGTTGTGAATGGCATGGATTGACTAAAGGTGATGAGAGGAAAATAAAACTTAAAATTCCACGTCAGGAAATGCCCGAACAGGACAAAACCCTGCGTATTCATAATCATCAAGAGGTTCCTTATGGATACACTTCGGAACTTGCTGCGCTTGAAGCCGGACGATGCCTACAATGTAAAAACCCCAAATGCGTTGAAGGTTGTCCTGTAAATGTTGATGTTACTGGTTTTATAAAACTGATGCGCGAGAATGATTTTGATGGCGCTGCAAAAAAAATTAAAGAAAGGAATGTGTTACCTGCTATTTGCGGAAGAGTATGCCCTCAGGAATCGCAGTGCGAAGCAAAATGTATTCTGGGTTACAAGGATAAACCTGTTGCTATAGGTCGCTTGGAGCGTTTTGTTGCTGATTTTGAACGGAAAATGGAATTGGTTAAAATTCCAATCATTAAATCCAAGAAGAACAAACGTATAGCTATTGTAGGTTCCGGTCCCGGCGGATTAACAGCGGCGGCTGATATGGCATTACTTGGTTATTCAGTTACTGTTTTCGAAGCCTTACATGAATTGGGTGGGGTGCTAACGTATGGTATTCCAGAATTCAGGCTGCCTAAATCTATCGTACAATTCGAAATAAATTATCTGAAAGAAATTGGAGTGCGTTTTGAGTTGAACCATGTTATCGGAAATATTATCACCATTGAAGAACTTTTAGAACACTTTGATGCTGTTTATGTTGGTGTTGGTGCTGGTTTGCCCACGTTTATGGGTATAGATGGAGAAAATCTTGGCAATGTTTTTTCATCAAATGAATATCTTACACGCATGAACTTGATGAAAGCATATCGGTTTCCTGAGTATGATACACCTATGCCAAGAGGCAACAAAGTAGTTGTCATCGGTGGGGGTAATGTGGCTATGGACAGTGCGCGTACTGCAATACGTACCGGATCGGCTGAAGTTACCATTGTTTACAGACGTTCACGTCAGGAATTACCTGCACGTCAGGAAGAAGTTCATCATGCAGAAGAAGAAGGTATTAGATTCAGATTGCTTACGAATCCAATCAGATATATTGGTACGGATTATAATATGGTGAAAGGAGTTGAATGTATTAAAATGGAGTTAGGTTTGCCAGACGATTCAGGAAGACGCAGACCCGTTCCTATCAAAGATTCCGAATTTATTATCGAATGTGATCTTGCTGTTGTAGCTATCGGAACGGGACCCAATCCCATAATTTTCCAATCTACTCCTGACCTGAAACGTAATAAATGGGGTTATATAGAAGCCAATCTTAAAACCATGGAAACTTCTATTCCCAATGTTTATGCAGGCGGAGATATTGTTACCGGTTCGGCTACAGTTATAGAAGCTATGGGCGCAGGACGTATTGCTGCTAATACGATGCATAAAAAATTATCTAAAGAAAACTAAATAAAAATTACTAAGTATGAATGAATTCAAATCTATTGACGATATCCTTGATTTTGCGATTAACGCAGAGCAGGAAGCTGTTGATTTTTATACGAAATTAGCATCAATTGCCAAAACTGAAGCTATAAAAAAAGTATTTACCGAATTTGCCGGTGAGGAAATGGTACATAAAACCAAACTCATTGATGTGAAACAAAAAGGTTCTTTTGGCGCTGCTGCCGAAAAAGTTTTAGACCTGAAAATTAGTGACTATATTGTCAAAATTCAAGCTACGCCCGAAATGACCTATCAGGATACCCTGATACTCGCAATGCACCGTGAGAAATCGGCATTTAAACTCTACACCGCTTTAGCAGACCGTGCTCCTAATGCTGACATCAAAAATCTCTTTCTGATGCTCGCCCAAGAAGAATCCAAGCATAAGTTGCGCTTCGAATTGGAGTATGATGAATATGTGATGCGGGAGAATTAGGGTTTAGCTTTTTTTGATTTTTACTGTTTGCATACAATTAATACCATTACTTTCTCTATTTTAATACAAACTCCATCTGGCATAATGCGATAAAGTAGCTGTTATTTTCAATTTTACTGGAACCAAGTGAAGCCTTCACTCCAAGTGAAGGCTTCACTAACTCGATTTAGGTGGTAGCCTAAAAGGATAGGGG
>CAIWVT010000369.1 GCA_903916135.1 uncultured bacterium | reverse complement strand
GTACACATTGTCACAGCAGCAACACTAAGCCCCATTAGCCCGAATATCTTTACCAATAACTTCATAAGCAATGTTTATAATTAACGGATGTAAACCAATATGACATAACCCCTCACATACTTATGTAAGGGGTTATGAAAATATAATGCAGCAACAGTGAAAGAACTGCGCCCAGCAATTTACTCATGACTTTCGATAATCTCTATTTCTTCAATCACATCGCCCTGACGAATATCGTCAATCACATCCAAACCGTCAACCACTTTGCCAAAGCAGGTGTGGTTATGGTCTAAGTGGGCTGTGTTTCTGCGGCTGTGGCAAATAAAGAACTGCGAACCACCTGTGTCTCTTCCGGCATGAGCCATGGACAACACACCGCGGTCGTGATATTGATTTTCGCCGTCCAATTCGCATTTGATTTTATAGCCGGGACCACCAACGCCGTTTCCTTGGGGACATCCCCCTTGAATCACAAAGTCGGGAATCACGCGATGAAACGTAAGTCCATTGTAGAAACCTTTTTTTGCAAGGTCAATAAAGTTTTTAACGGTGCCCGGGGCATCCTTTTCGTAAAAATGAACCGTCATGGTTCCTTTGGCTGTTTTAATAAGCGCTTTTATCATAGATTTTTTTTTAAATGAGGCAACAAAGATACAAATAATACTTTGAAAGATGACGGCTTAGATTTCGAAGCCTATCATCTTTCCTTTTTTCATAATCAAGACATCGTCGAAATACACATCGGGCTCTGTGACCAAACCATCGAGATGACTGTTGACGGCTACATTGCCGCCCATACTGATGTTGTTTCCAAAAGCAATATGTATGGTTCCGAACACTTTTTCGTCTTCCAATATCATGCCCGTAAGTTGTGCTTTATAATTGGTTCCCATGCCAAACTCCGCCACAGCGCGTGCGTCGCGTCCCACTTTATCCAACAAAGCGATTAAACGTTCTGCTTCTTCTCCGCCCGTGATTGTTTCGGCATATCCATCCACAACCTCAACGTGCAAAGGCGTTTTAATCATGCCGATACCCGCCATAGAGCCATCAATCACCACGACGCCCTGACTTTTGTGCTCCCAAGGTGCCAAAAAGACTTCTCCCGAAGGAAGGTTGCCGCTTTCGCCTTTGTTGCGCATCACGCCTTTGCTGGGCAAAATAGCGCGCCCTTTCATGGGCATGAGAATGTCCGTGCCTTTCTCTGTAACAACGCGAATGTGTTCCACCCCGATCAATTTCTGTGCAATGTAATCGGTCAAACCAATGATTTTCTCATAGTCGGCATTCAAACAACGTACCATGCAATCAATGGTGATGCCGGGCATCGTTCCAACTCTCACACCATGCTTTGAAGCTTCGCGACGCGCATTGGTATGCGTCAATGATTTTGCCGTGGGACAAACCACCACATCCACCATCTTCATCAATTCGGCAACAGCCGTTGGAGGTTCTTGCCCGTTGATTTCTTGCGATTTCATTTCTAACAATAAAGAATCTTTGCAGAGTTCTTTTCCTGCCTCATGAAGCGAAAGAGCAATTTCTTTTTTTGTTTCGTCTGTAACAATCAACAGGATTTCGTGCGCCTGCAAACCCATGCAATCGCGCAAAGCAATAACAGAAGCATCTTTCAATTCAGTGCTCATAGATTTAATTTTTTAGGTAAGTTTCCCGCAGATTTCGCAGATAAACGCTGATTGTTTCATGGAACGCTGCGAGAAACTTTTGTGTTTTGATTTAAAAACGGTTTTCTATTTCTTCCCAGTTTACATATTTGAAAAAATCAGCAACGTAATCAGGGCGACGATTTTGAAAATCTATATAATAAGCATGTTCCCAAACATCGCAGGTCAACAAAGGTTGCAGACCATTGCGAAGTGGATTGCCGGCATTGCTTTCTTGAACGATGTCGAGACCGCCGTCTGCCGTTTTAACTAACCATGCCCAACCCGAACCAAATAAGGTGACACAGGCAGCAGAGAATTTTTCTTTAAACCCTTCGAACGAACCGAACTTCGCGTTGATTGCTTCTGCCAAAGCGCCTTCGGGAGCGGCTTTTGCATTTGGCGATAGACTGTACCAATAAAATGTATGGTTCCAGATTTGTGCGGCATTATTAAAAATTCCGCCTTGAGCTTTCATCAGGATTTCTTCCAAACCGCTTTTCTCAAACTCGGTTCCGACTACTAACTTGTTCAGGTTGGTAACATAAGCTTGATGGTGTTTGCCATAATGAAACTCAATGGTGCGCTTCGAAATAAATGGTTCCAAAGCATCTTGTGCAAAAGGTAATGGTGGTAATTCAAACATAATTTTAAATTTTTAGCTGCTTAATCTTTTTGTTTTTAAGCAGGATGGTGAATATTAATGATTATTTATTTCAAAATGAGTTGTACAAGTATTTAAAAAAAAGTAATAATTTTTATGAGCGGTTTGTTTTATGTGAAAAATAAAATAAAAAAGCAACTAAGATCATGGCAAAAAAACCTGAAGCCAATGCAATTAAAAAAGAGATGGCTTGTGTCATACCTATATTGTATGCAATCACGCCCATCCAGCCGAAAATCATCAGAAACATAATGATATTTCGCAAACTAAAAAAACTTCGCCCAATGGTTAGAATAGTTTTGTTTTTTGGAGCGTTTTCCATTGCAGATGATGTATTGTTTTTGCGACCATCGAGACCTGCAATAGTAAGCACTAATTGAATAATAAATATCAATGAAAACGGAACGGCAATGTACCAGAAAATTTTTTCAAACGATGTAAGTGCTTCAAACCATTCTTGCATAATAAATATTTTTTAAAATCAATCGCACAGCAAAGATAAATAAACGAAACGTATTACAACATGTTTTCTTAAAATATTTTTTTTATTTGTTTCATTGTTGTCCAGTGAAAACAGTTTCCGTCCCTTTCAATTCCTTACAGGGCGTATGTTTCAGTAATATTATGTCCCTACGGGACTTATACCAGATTGATTTTGGACTAAAATATAGTATGTAATAGTATAAACCACGACGGATATAAAATTTCTTAATAAACGTATTTTTGGGAAGACCTTCTTCCTCACTTTTGTTTTTATAAACCAAAAGAATGCGTGTGATTAAAAAACCGCTTAGAACAAAGAACAATGTTCCCCCTGTGCCCATAAGGAGCTTTCTGAAATATGGGGTTGTAAAGATTCCATTCTAACCAGTGGGCAATCATAACCATCAAAATAGCAAAAAAACCGCAGCCCATCAAACTGCTTCAAGTAATCAAGTTTTGTTTTCTATCTGATAGTAAAATGGTTACTATGATTTTACTTTTGATTAAGTGGCAATTTGTTTATTACTGTATCTTTTTTCTGAAAGTTTTCATATTCCGTTTTGATACGGGGAATCGCTGCAGGAGCGATTATACTCACTGGCTTATAAAGTCGAGAATTGTCTTTGGTGGTGCGTGTAAGTATTTTTTCGTAGGGATCGAATTTCACAATTACATATAAAATCAGGCTGACCAAAAACAATACTTTCAGCAAACCAAACACGGCTCCTAAAATTTTATTAAAAAATCCCAGAGCAGTTAGATCAAGCACTTTTTCGATGGTTTTAGCAATCAATCGCATGATAATAATTACCGCAATAAATATTAGCGTAAATGCCACTGCCGAAGTATAATTTGCGCTAAAGCCCAGATGTTTGATGAGCAATCCTGCTACAAAATCGGAGAAATAAATCCCAAGATAAATACCCAAAAACAAAGCTGCCAAGGAGGCAAGTTCGATGACAAGACCTTTGCGGAAGCCTTTGAAAACAAAAATAATTACCGGAACTAGGATGATTATATCGAGGGCATTCATTTTTGTTTTTTTAAGCGGCGGGTAAGTTCGGTAGCGTAAACAAAGTTATTGAGTTCTTCGTTATCGG
>CAIWVT010000368.1 GCA_903916135.1 uncultured bacterium | reverse complement strand
TCTTTTCCTATATCCAGGATTTTTGATGTAAAACCACTCTTTTGTGCCAAGGCTTCTAATTGTAAACGCTTAACCAATGAAATTAAAAAACTTTCATCAAAATCTTTGCGGTTCAACCTCAAAACAAGTTCATCTCCTTGATTTATGATACTAATATTTTCCATGATTTTTTTTTTACAAAATTACAAAATTTATTTTATTTTGGTAGATATATTTTTTTATCTTTGCGAAATTCTTTAGTCGGACATTTTGCGAAATTAAATAGAAATGGAAAGAATGAATTTGGTGAAGGGAGGTGAACGCATACTATTAAAAAAAATCATACTATGAAAAAGAAATTATTAATATCATTATTGTTTACATTGTTTTTGTCTCACTTTTTATATTCTCAAAAATCAGAAAATGTAATTGTTGAAGGCATTTTGCGCTACAAAATCCACTATCATCCCAATGCCAAGAGCGTAAAAGCTACCGATTTGGAACACCAAATGGGCAATCTCGAAATTGTGAGTATCAAAGGCGGACAGTACAAATCGGAACGCTATTATAATGATAAATTGCTGCGGACTATCATCTATGACAACACAAAACGCATCAATTATGTTCTCAGCAAGGACGCTCCTTATTGGTTAAAAAATCAGTTGAATTCTGACATATCAAAGCGCATTTTGCCTGTGGATACCACGGTTCTTTTCGAAAAAACGCCCTGCGATGTGTTTCGCTTTGCCAAGACTTCGCAGAAGACCACTTATTATATTGTGAGAGGAAAACAATTTGAATCAAATCACAAGACGTGTTGGTTTTCGTTCCCCAATCCGTTTGATGGACCCGTTTATAAAATTGAGACGGAAACCCAAGATTATACCTTGACGCAAGATTTGATTTCGATGAAAGACGCCCCTTTGGATGCGCAAATTTTTGAGCCGAAGGGCTTTCCTGTCGCGGTTTCGCCCGATATGATTAGCAATCAGATGGTGAAGGGAGAAGATTATCGCCAAATTCAACGCTGCTTATACAAATCCATCGGCTACCCTGGATTTTTGAATTTGCAAAACCTTGAAGGAAAGATTTTCATTGAATTGAGCATTGATAGCAGCGGAGCAGTAAAAAACACGTGCATAAAGACGGAATTTTATAAAAAAGCAGAGGAAAGCATCCGCATTTATAACTACAAGAAAATCAATCGTATTGAGCAACATATACAAAAGAAAATACTGCCTTTGGTGGCATCTTGTCTTGCCAAACGCACTTTTGAGCCGCCCATTTGCAATCAAATCCATGTGAACACCCTCCTGCGGTTTCCTATCATCTTTAGTAGATATATAAATGATGAGGACGAGAATCTGGATATTGATGACACGCCGGAAGATGATTTTTTCTATGATGATTACGACGAATTCAACTAAGACTTCGGGGAAAGAGCCAAATTCCAAATTCCAAACACCAAATACCAAAATTTTAAGAACAGCATCCTGCCCTTCGTAATTCGAAAATTCGAAATTCGTAGGGAGCTCATTCTATGTCATATAACTTTTATATTACCACGAATTATTTAGCTTAATTCGAGAAGAAATAAAGGTAAATGATTAAATTTCAAATCAAAAATCTAAAATCTTAAATTTTTAAGACCGCCTCCTT
>CAIWVT010000367.1 GCA_903916135.1 uncultured bacterium | reverse complement strand
TGCTTTTAGTAATGATGATGAAGTATTAGTCGGACAATCTGCAAAACGCCAAGCGGTAACAAATCCAAAAAATACCTTATTTGCAATTAAACGTTTAATCGGTCGTATTTTAGTGGATTCTTCCATCGAGGAAATGATGCAAGCGAAAAAGTAAGTACTTAAAGTGCCTAAAGTACTTCAAGTGCGCTAAAGTGCCTAAAGTATTTAGTAGGAAATTTATAATTGAAAAAGCGAAAAGGCTTGCCTCGATTTGGGGTGAGCCTTTTTTTCTGAAGACTTGGAGTTATGCCAATGCGGTATTAGCCATATTTCTACTATGTTTTGCATAATAATGAATTTCAACACCGCCGTTTACGACGTTTATTTCTTGGTTTTGCTTGTAGAAAATTGTGGATGTCATCTATAATGCTGTTCCGAACCCTGAATGTTCTATGAAGAAACCCTGAATACACTATTCCACAATCAGAAAGAAAAATTCAAAAAGAAGAGCAGTAATAGAGGGTGTTAGGGAATCAAACTTTTAGTTTTTCTCTTTCATCAATTTCTCCAAATCAAACATTTCGTCGCGCAAACGGGCAGCTTCCATAAAATCCAAAGCTTTTACTGCCTTCTCCATCTGTGATTTTATTTGTGAAATGCGCTTTTGCAGTTGGGCTTTGTTCATGTATTGCACCACAGGGTCGGCGGCGAAATTGATACGATCGCTTTCAATGTAGGCTTTCATTTCTTTTTGAGATGAACTAGCGGACATGGTCTGTCCTAAGACAGAATCTGTGGATTTGATGATTTGCGTAGGGGTGATGTTATTCTCCAAATTGTATTTTATCTGCTTATCGCGACGGCGGTCGGTTTCGTCAATGGTGCGTTGCATAGAATCGGTAATTTTGTCAGCATACATAATCACCTTGCTGTTGATATTTCGTGCGGCACGACCAGCCGTTTGTGTCAAAGCACGTTCAGAGCGCAGAAAACCTTCTTTGTCGGCATCCAATATCGCCACCAAGGAAACTTCGGGCAAATCCAATCCTTCGCGCAGCAAGTTCACACCCACCAACACATCAATTTCGCCCATGCGCAATTCGTGCAAGATATCCACACGCTCCAAGGTATCCACTTCCGAGTGAATATATTTGCAGCGGATATTCAACTTCGCCATGTATTTGGTGAGTTCTTCCGCCATCTTTTTGGTGAGCGTGGTGACCAACACCCGTTCGTTGAGTTTCACGCGGATGTCAATCTCGTTCAACAAATCATCTATCTGATTCAAGCTGGGTTTGACGACAATCACAGGTTCGAGCAAGCCTGTTGGGCGCAGCAATTGTTCCACCACCACGCCTTCGCATTTCTGCAATTCATAATCGGCAGGCGTTGCGCTCACGAAGATGACTTGATTCAACATGCCTTCAAATTCATCAAACTTCAACGGACGGTTGTCCATCGCCGAAGGCAAACGGAAACCATATTCCACCAAAGTCTGCTTGCGCGAACGATCGCCTCCATACATAGCGCGAATTTGCGGCATCGTGGCATGGCTTTCATCTATCACCATCAAATAATCATCGGGGAAGCAATCCAACAAACAAAAGGGACGACCACCGGGTTTCCTGCCATCAAAATAGCGGGAATAGTTTTCGATGCCCGAACAATAGCCCAATTCGCGCATCATCTCCAAATCATACGACACACGGTCTTCAATGCGTTTTGCTTCGAGATGTTTGCCCATTTCCTTGTAATAAGCCACATGGCTAATCAAATCGGAGTGGACATCGGCTATGGCTTTCTTCATTTTATCTTGAGAAGTGATGAATAAATTGGCCGGATAAATGGAAATAGCATCAAGTTTTTCGAGGAATTTGCCATTGACAGGTTCATAGGTTTCTATGCTTTCAATCTCTTCGCCAAAGAAACATACACGGATGCAAATATCGGCGTACGCCGGAAAAATATCAATGGTGTCGCCACGTACACGGAAATTTCCACGTGCAAAAGTAACATCATTGCGCGAGTATAAAATATTGACCAAAGCTTGCAAAAACATTTTTATCACCACTTTGTCGCCCACGCTGATATGAATAACGCTGTTGGCAAAATCTTCTGGATTGCCGATACCATAAATACACGACACAGACGAAACCACTATCACATCTCTTCTTCCGGATAACAAAGAAGAGGTGGCACTCAAGCGCAACTTCTCAATTTCTTCATTGATAGAAAGATCTTTTTCGATATACGTATTGGTTACGGGCAAATAGGCTTCAGGTTGATAATAATCGTAATAGGAGATGAAATACTCCACAGCATTCTTCGGAAAGAACTGTTTGAATTCGCCGTACAATTGTGCTGCCAAGGTCTTGTTATGACTCAACACCAAGGTTGGGCGTTGCACTTCCTGTATCACATTGGCGATGGTGAATGTTTTACCGGAACCTGTTACGCCCAACAACACTTGTGCATGGTCACCGCGATTGATGCCTTCACACAATTGTTTGATGGCATCGGGTTGGTCGCCTGTGGGAACATATTCCGAAGTTAATTCGAGTTTCATCGTTTATTTGCTTTTCTTTTTCACCAAACATTGAATGGGATAATGGTCGGAATTTTCAGATTCCGTGGTAACGAAATTTGCCGAAGTCAAAGCATCGGACAACAAAATATAATCAATACGGAAAGAAGGGAAAAACGCATTAAAAGTATGTCCATAGCCTGAACCCGATTCGGTGAAAGCATCATGAAGATTGCTTGATAATTGATGATAGGAGTATGAAATGGGTGTGTCGTTCATGTCGGTACAGAAAATAACAGGATAGGGAGAAGATTTGATGTGTTTTGCGACCATTTCTGCCTGCAAGGCACGCTTGACAAAGGCGCGCTTCATGAGGCGCATCAAACGCATGGATTTGTCTTTTAAGTCTGCTTCGTCTTCCGTTTGTGCTGAGGTGATTTTTTCGGCAAACTCAAAGTCGGCATAATTGAAATGCAGCGATTCGAAATGAGCATTATATACGCGCATCGTATCTGTATTCACAAGGATATCGGTGAAGATACACAAATCCGTTTTCGAATTGGGGAAATTGATGCGCCCTTTGTTCACTATAGGAAATGTGGTGAAAGTGGCAATGCCAAACTGCTTGGTGTAGCGCGACACAACAGTGTATTCCACATGGGTGTTGATGGCTTTCTGCAAGGTAACTAAAGTGTCTAAGGTTTTGAAACGTCCGCTCAAGTCGTTCACGAATTCTTGAAAACAAATGACATTGGGTGCTTCCTTTTGAATGAATTTGAAGATATTATTGCGTTTTTCAAAGTTTGGTTTCCAATTTTTTCTGTTGCTATAGAGGTCGAAATTGCGGACATTATAGGACATCACTTTGAAGTAAGCATCTTTGGATGTAATCATTTTGGAGGAATGAAACTGTATGGAAGACATCAAATAACTATAGCCAACCACAATTGCAATCACTGAAAACAAAGTAAACTTCCACCTGATGAAAAGCCAAAAGACGATAAACAAGATATTTGAAATAAGAATATACGGATAAGCCAATCCGGCAAAAGCAGGCAACCATGCTTTGGCAGGACTAAAATAATAAGAAACATACGAAAGCAATAGCCCGATGATAAGCACAAAATTAACGCCCAACAGCATCTTGAGCCAAAGACTCGTTTTCTTTTTACTTTTCTTTTTCGCCATTATTATTTAGATAATTTTAAGTTTAACAACATTGCGTATGATAGCTTGTGATAATAATTTTCAAAGATAAAACTTTATTTTTAATTATATCGTATTTTTTGACAAAACTTTTGGGAAGCGGGATGTTTAAACGTCATTATCTTCACCAGCAAACTTGAACCTACTTGTAAAGAGATTATCTTGACACTAAGACACTAAGAAACACTAAGAACCTACAACAATAGAACAATTCAACAATAGAACAATTCAACAATTCAACAATAGCCGACCCTTCAGAGTGAACTTTTCATTTTTAATTTTTAATTTTTCATTCCTGCCTCCGTGACGCAGTCAGGCAGGGTTCATTCAAAACCCCCTTCTTATCCATCTAAATATATCATAACATTCATATATATAGTACATTATAATGTATAAATATTCTATATGCCATGATATAACAATGCCCGAAATTCGTAAATTTTGCCCATTGCTGTATATAACAATGCCTGGAATTTTGAAATTTTGACCAATGTTGTATATAACATTGCCCGAAATTTTGAAAGTTAGCCCATTGTTGTATATAACATTGCCTGAAATTTTGAAAGTTTGCCTATTGTTGCATATAACATTGCCCAAAATTTTTAAAGTTTGCCCATTGTTATGTTTTCACATCGGCGGAAATATGATGTTTTTTAATCACTATATATATAAAGGCATGTCATCAAAAAAAATCTTACATAATATTAATCACTATTGTCCGGTAAAAAATGATGAAGCATCTTAAAAAAACTAATTGTCAATACTTTTATAATGTCGCCCCTAACGGGGCTTTATTTTCTTTACATACATTTTTCTACCATAATGTCGCCTCTAACGAGGCTTTTAAAAGTACCGTAGGTACGAAAGTATGGTAGAACAAACAATTAAGAGTAAAATAAAAGTGCCGTAGGCACGACATTATTAAAAAGCAAATTTTAACCGGACAACAGTGAATATTAATGTAAAACATAAAATAAACTTCACATGCTATTCATCTTATAACTAACCCTTTATGTTTCCTATAAAATAAATATTAATTCCTCAGACAACCATTCTTTAATGAATACTGTCACTCATACATTGGAAACAGAAATTATTAACTAAAAAAATTAAATCACATGAGCTTTATAAGACAATTACCCCGATCAGACGATGCTTTAGAAACCGCTTTAGCCACCGCCAAAGCCAAAAACGATGCTGCTCCTGTGGGCACAAGCGTTTTTTCGGCTACAAATCAAGCCTCCCAACCTGCACGAATCGGCATTCAAATTGGCACGTAACAATTTCGATGTTGCCGAAGGTGCTTACAAATTACTTAACGATGTGTATGTTGAGGATCTCGAAAAACTAAAAAATTTGAGTTCTCATGCCATGCAAATCGTTAATTTTAAAGTCATAGATAAATTACCGGGTTGGGAAGTTGGCACACGTACCCTGTATCATTTGAATTCTAAAGGAATAATAGGTCCTTTGGATTCAGAAGAAAAAGTTATTCAATTGGCAAAAGATTTTGATGATGGCGAAACCAATCGCGTGGCAGCCGGAGGAGCACCATTAACAGAATATCCTAAAGTGATGATAAAAGCTGCGCTGGATGCATTGCTGGCTCAAAATGTTGTGAAATCACCAAAAAAGGAAGCTGTGGGTGCTGCACAAGATGCCCTAACGGCTGAACGTAAACTGGCTGACGACCTGATTCCCTTGCTTTGGGACGATATAGAACATGCCGCTCAATCAAAATCAAAAGCCGTTCGCCATGAATTTTGCATGGAATGGGGCATGGTGTTTACCCACATTCCTAACTATGGCAAGGTGAACATTCGTGCGGAAGATTTCGATACACATGTCATATTGCCCGGTGTGCTATTGCGTCTTGGCAAAAACTTAGGCACTGGCGGACCAAAAGCAACCACCAACACACATGGTGAAGCATTCTTGGAATCGAAAAACTTCGACCCAACAAACATCGTCGCCACCCTGATTTTATACGAACGCACCGTGGTGGACATCACCCTCATAGAAGACGAAACCATTGACATCGTTATTCGGATGAAGAAATTGGTGGCTTAGGAGGTTTTGTTTTTTTATAGGTGGTATTTTAAAATAAATTATCTTTGTACGCTTATTTGCTAAAAAGAGTGGAGGACGGAGAAACAAGACGGCAGTCATTAGACAGATGGCAGCAAGGCAATTAAAAAAAGGAGAAGAAAGGAACTTTAATTATTAGACCGTAATGAATTAAAATTAATTACAAAATGAAATCTTATGGACATATATGTGGAGAAAAAAGTTAACTTTGTTGGTTGAAAAATTATTCGGAAAATAAAAAAGACATACGACTAACATGAGCTACTGCCAAGTCCACGGAAATTACGGTGATTACTACGATGGCTGCCCAGAATGCCGCGCCGCCGAGGAGCGAGCAGAGGCAGACCGCAAAGAGACAAAGGAGGAACTCTCTAGGATTGCACACAAACATGCCAATCCTGGCGATTTCAAGTGCCCGCACTGCAAGTTTATTTCGCTCAAGATAGACGCTTCACGCTGTCCACTTTGTCATGGCGATATTGGGAAGGACTATTGGCAGACATTGCGAGCCAACTGGAAGGCTGAGGCCAAACGGCTGCTGGTATCAGGCGATTGTAATGGCGCATTCCGGATCGTTAGCTGGGCCACGCGCGAATATCCACTCAGCCAGGAAAGCATGGATCTTATGGACTCTTGGCGATTCACAGAAAGTGAAATGCAAGAGAGGAGAAGGCGGTCGGAGGAGGCGAAATGTGTCTTCTGTGGTGTCAATGGACTGCCCAAGGGTGCCGATACACATCAATGCGACAAGTGCGGGCGGTGGTTTTGCTATCATTGCGAAGATAAGAGCCGAGGAGATACCAACGCTGTGTTTCGTGTAACACGCTGTAAGGAACATCCCCCGAGCAAGGGGCGGGGTTTCTTTTCCTTCTTTAGCAAGTGATTTGCACGCGGAACACACCGCCTAACAAGGCACTCGACCCAATACCGGGAGCATCTCAATTTTGATGTTCACTGATTTCATTACTAGACCAGAGCGTGTTTCAACCCACGTTCGGCGGTAGGCTCTGCCTCCGTCGGAAATATCAAATAATGCTGCGCCTTTTAAAAAGATTTTCTACACTGCACTACAAAAGAGAAAAGGCTTGCCCTGCATGGAGGCAAGCCTTTTTTTTGTTTTTATATAAAAAGAAAACGCTGGTAGATTATTTTTTTCTATCTTTGTAAAAAAAATAAAGCATGCCTAAGATTTTAATTTATAAAGATTGTTGGATATTCATTTTTTATGCCACGGATATTTATGAGAACAAAAAGCACATTCATGTTGGCAAAAAGGATACATTCGATTTATGTAAGATTTGGATAGATACGGATGTTGAAATTGCAAAGTCGGGTGAGTTGACGATAAAACAACAAAACGAGGTTTTAGCAATTGCAAAACAATATCAAAAGGACTTATTAAAACAATGGGATAGTTTTATGGCAGGAGAAAAAATAGAAATTATTAAAATAGTTTAGCTATGGAAAAACAAGCAACAATTGAGGGTTACTGGAATGTTACACCCGTCATAAAAAAAATTAGTTTCGAACGTAGTAAAATACTTGTTGAGTTGCAAGATGGTCGTATCATTATTGCACCATTAAAGCAATTTCCAAGTATTAAAAAACTCAAACCGGTAGAACGGAATAAATGGTATATTTTCGGCAATGGCTTTTCGTTTGATGCGAGTGATGAGGTTTTTCATATTGAGCAGATTTTAGGAAACTTCGACGATTTTAAACATGAAGCATAATATAGCCCGTTCGGCATCAGCCTCTTCTTCCGTCGGAAATATCAAAGAAGGCTGCGCCTATGAATAATATTTTCTACACTACATTCCAAAGAACAAAAGGTTTTCCCTAAATAGAGACAAGCCTTTTGTTTTACAAACCTTTGTAGAACTGAATAACATAAACGCATCCCCAACCTTATTAGCTTATTAAATTCTATAAAAAAATAGTAAATTGAAAGCGTGTAGCGCGGCTGCGAAACCAGATATAAATTAATCAAACCATGAAAAACGAGTTTTATAAATTCACAGCCAAAACCCTGCAAGGGAAAGAAGTGAGTATGGATATGTATGAAGGAAAGACTGTGTTGGTGGTGAATACTGCAAGCAAATGCGGTTTCACACCACAGTTTGAAGGATTGGAAAACCTCTATAGAAAATATAAAGATAAAGGCTTTGTCATATTAGGCTTCCCGTGCAATCAATTTGCCAATCAAGAACCCGGGGATGAGAAATCAATTGCCGAAGGTTGTCTGATGAATTACGGGGTAAGCTTTCCGATGTTTTCAAAGATAGAGGTGAACGGCGATGGTGCCCACCCGATGTATAAGTATTTGAAAAAAGAACTTTCGGGTTTGTTGGGAGGTAGAATAAAATGGAATTTCACGAAGTTTCTTATTGATAGCAATGGCAACCCTATAAAAAGATTTGCACCCATTACCAAGCCGGAACAAATTGATACGTACTTGGCTACGATTTTGAAATAATCGGACTAAAAGAGAAAGGTGTGCAAAAAGAGAACTGCTTAATCAAAATAGAGAGAGAGATGTAATACCGATACGGAATAATAATTGCCATCCCTACTTCATGGCTTATCATGCCATAAAGATTTTCCCAATCTTGCTTGTTGCATTAAAAAAATCATTTCACTACATATTTATTTTCAAAAATGCTTTTGGATATATGAGATAATATTATCTTTGCAAAAATTTGAATTATCACTTAATTTAATTCAAGTAAAGCAACGATAAAGTATTATTTTGTTTTACGGACTTATGAAAACTGACTTATGAAAATTGCATTAGTAACAGGCGGATCGCGCGGCATTGGCAGAGCAATAGCTTTGAAATTGACGGAAATGAAGTACCACATACTCATCAATTATTGCACGGGCGAAGAAGCCGCAAAGGAAACCTTGTCGCTTGTGGAGCAAATGGGCGGCACGGGCGAGTTGATGCCTTTTGACGTTTCGAGCCAAGAGAGTATTGAAAACGCTCTGGAACTCTGGTATAAAAACAACCCCGAAAGCCATATAGAAGTATTGATAAACAACGCCGGTATCCGCCACGATGCTTTGCTGATGTGGATGAAAAACGATGAATGGAATGATGTGATGAACACTAACATGAACAGCGTTTTTTATATCACCCGTCGTTTGGTGAAGGATATGTTGATAAAGAAATACGGACGCATTGTGAATGTGGTTTCGTTGTCGGGCATCAAAGGTTTGCCCGGTCAGGTGAATTATTCGGCAGCGAAAGCAGGCGTCATCGGCATGACGAAAGCCTTGGCACAGGAAGTCGGCAAAAAGAACGTTACGGTGAATGCCGTGGCTCCAGGTTATATCAAAACCGATATGACCAAAGACCTTGACGAAAACATGCTGAAAGCTATGATCCCGGTTGGACGTTTTGGCACTGCTACGGAAGTGGCGGAAGTTGTAGGCTTTTTAGCTTCCGACAAAGCTTCGTATGTTACTGGAGAGATTATTTCGGTTAATGGGGGAATTTACACATAGGTGAAAGGTAAAAGGTAAAAGGTGAAAGGTAAATGGGAATAAGGTAAAAGGTAAAAGGGAAAAGGGAAAAGGTAAAAGGTAAAAGGGAAATGGAGGCACTCTTAGTGTAACTTAGTGCTCTTAGTCCTGTCCCTTACCGGAGGTCGGGAGTCTTCGTGGTTTTTTTTCTTTACCACTAAGAACACAAAGGAAAGCACAAAGAACACTATTTTCGAATCTAATAGCCTAAAGCCAAAAACACTAAATTAAAAATATAGAATCATAAATCACAAATAAAAATGAATAGAGTAGTTATAACAGGTTTAGGAATTTATTCATGTATAGGAAAAAATCTTGAAGAAGTAAAGGAATCCTTATATCAAGGTCGGTCGGGGATAGGTTTTATCCAAGAACGTAAAGATATTGGGTTCAGGTCTGCACTTTCCGGAATTGTGGAACGCCCGAATTTAAAAGGTTTGCTTGACCGTCGTTTGCGTGTTGGTTTAGCCGAGCAAGGCGAATATGCGTATTTGTCCACCCTCGAAGCAATGAAAAATGCGAATATTGATGAGGATTTTTTGAGAACCAATGAAGTGGGGATATTGTTCGGAAACGATAGTTCGTCGAAAGCGGTAATAGAATCCACCGACATCGTTCGCGAAAAGAAAGATACGATGTTGTTGGGTTCGGGCTATATTTTTCAAGCAATGAATTCCACAGTCAGCATGAATCTTTCGGTGATTTTTAAATTGCGTGGCATCAATTTTACCGTATCTGCTGCTTGTGCCAGTGGTTCCCATGCTATAGGTTTGGGCTATCTTTTTATAAAACATGGCATGCAAGATACGGTTGTTTGCGGGGGCGCACAGGAAGTGAATCCATTCTCTATGGGGAGTTTCGACGCTTTGAGTGCCTTTTCAATTCGCGAGTCGGATCCCACCAAAGCATCGCGACCTTTCGACAAAAACCGTGATGGATTAGTTCCAAGTGGAGGCGCAGCCACTGTGATTCTTGAAAGCTATGAGTCGGCAGTTAAACGCGGTGCACCCATCTTAGGTGAAATCATTGGTTATGGTTTTTCGTCCAACGGAGAGCATATTTCGCAATCAACAGTTGACGGTTTGTTGCGTGCCATGCGCATGTCGCTGAAAGATGCAGGTCTCACCCCTCAGCAAATTGAATACATAAATGCTCACGCCACCTCCACTACCCATGGAGACACAAGTGAAGCTTTAGCAATATCAGAAGTTTTTGCAAATTGCAATCCTTTGATAAGTTCAACAAAATCTATGACAGGTCATGAATGTTGGATGGCAGGAGCCAGCGAAATCGTGTATTCTACGCTTATGATGCGGGATTCGTTTATCGCTCCCAACATCAATTTTGAGGAGCCGGATGAGTATTCTGAGAAACTAAATATCGTTTCTCACACGATAAATAAAAATTTTGATGTATTTTTGTCGAATTCTTTTGGCTTTGGAGGAACTAACTCCTCTTTGATTGTTAAGAAAATTTGATAAAACTCAAGTAAATAACTATGGAAAAACAAGAAATTATTGGAAAAATCAACGCTTTTTTGGTTGAAGAATTTGAATTAGAAGCAGAACAATTAGTTCCCGAAGCAATGCTAAAGGATGACCTTGGAATAGACAGCCTCGACTTTGTTGACATTATTGTAATTATCGAAAAGAACTTCGGCTTTAAGGTAAAAGGCGAAGAGATGGCAAACGTGAAAACCTTGCAGGATTTTTATGATTATGTTGCAGAGCATGTCAATTCGTAAAAAAACGTAATCGGGAGGCATTGATGACCGAATGGGATGGCAAAACCCGTGGTGGAGTAATAGGATATAAAATATTTGTATTTTTTATAAAATACTTTGGGGTTTCCTTTGCTTATTTCTTTTTGAAATTAGTTGCCATTTATTTCCTATTCTTCTCACCCAAGGCATATAAAGCCATCTTTTTTTATTTTAACAGCATTCAAAAGTTTAGCAAGCTGCGTTCTTTCTTTAGTGCGTATCAAAATTTTTGCATGTTGGGAAAAGTACTCGTTGACAAGATTACTATATTGTCAGGCGTACCCAACAAATTTACGTACAATTTTGACGGCGAAAGCTATTTACACCAAATGGTGGAAGAAGAAACAGGCGGCATTTTGGTGAATGCTCATATTGGAAATTGGGAAATAGCAGGGCAATTGCTTGAACGTCTCAATACCCGAGTGAATATTCTCATGTATGATGCCGAACATCAAAAAATAAGACAATATCTTTCGAATGTGTTGGAACAAAAGAATGTGGGGTTTATCATAATCAAAGACGACATTTCGCATTTGGAACAGATACGTAATGCATTGCTGAATAAAGAAATCATCGCCATTGCCGGGGACAGATATATGCCCGGAAACAGAACCATTTCGTGCAATTTTATGGGAAAGGAAGCCGAATTTCCTGTAAGTCCATTTTATATAGCTGGAAAATATAATGTACCCGTTGTTAATGTTTTTGCGATGAAAGAAACCAATACGCATTATCATTTTTTCGCCACACCTCCACGAATGATTGAGAATTTCGGCAATTTAAAAACCCGAGATGCTACTATGACCAACGCAGTGCATGAATTTGTGTCGGACTTGGAAAAAATGCTAAAACGCTATCCTTTGCAATGGTTTAATTATTATAACTTTTGGAAACAAACTTCATGAAGAATCCAAACGACCATATTCTTTTCGTTTCTGCCAACACACTCACGATTCCCTATCCGGTGTATCCGATTGGCATTTCATACCTGTCAACGTTCCTGTCAGAAAATCTGCCACATTATACCATCAAACTTTTCGATTTCAATTTATCCAACCCCGAAGAGTTAATTAGTTTAATGGAATCTTTCAAACCGAAATACATTGCTGTCTCCATTCGCAATATTGACGGTGTGAACTCTTACGATCCTATCAATTTTATTTCAGGATATAAGAAAATCATCGAACTGATTCGTAACAATTATCACGCAGATTATAAACTCTTGATGGGCGGTGCAGGCTTTTCGATTTTTCCCGAAACTTTGTATAAGGAACTTCAACCGGACTATGCCATTGTGGGTGAAGGGGAAAAAAGCCTCTATGATTTAATCACCAAGTTGGATGCTGATTTACCTTTGACTGATGTGGAAGGATTGGTGTATAAAAACGAATTGAACACCGTTCAAATTAATGGTCGCAAGCTCAACACCACCGATTTGAGTTTATGTTTTGATGATTCGTTGCTCGATTTCTATTGGCTCAATAGCGGGATGTTGAATATACAAACCAAACGAGGTTGTCCCTTCCGTTGCGTTTATTGTACCTATCCGGTGATTGAAGGAAAGAACGTGCGCACCTTAAGTACAGATAAAATTGTTGAAACCATAAGCAGACTAAAACGTGACAAAGGCATAGATTATATTTTCTTCACCGATTCGGTGTTCAATATGAAAAACGATTACAATATTGAATTGGCTGAAAAACTTATACAATCCAAAGCGAATATCCGCTGGGGTGCATACTTCTTCCCGAAAGGTTTGACAGAAGACATGCTGCGGCTTTTTAAAGCATCGGGGCTTACCCATATTGAGTTTGGTACGGAATCTATTTGCGATGAAACCTTACAGAACTACGGCAAGCACTTCACGGTAGCCGACATCGTTCAACAATCTGCTCTTAGCTATAAAATAGGCATTGATTATGCACATTTTTTGATTTTAGCAGGATATGGTGAAACGGATGAAACTATCAATGAAACTTATGAAAACTCAAAACAAATCAAAGGAACCGTGTTCTTTCCTTTTGTTGGAATGCGCATCTATCCCGGAACTCGACTTTATAATATCGCACTTGCTGAAGGATTAATTGATACGAACGATTTACTTTTAGAACCTAAGTATTATATATCAAAACACGTAAATCTGGATACTTTGAAAGAGCGTGCTTACGCTACAGGAAAACGATGGGTGTTTCCCGATGAAGACACCTCCACCATTTCCACCAAAATGCGCCTTATGCGAAACAAAAAAGGTCCATTGTGGGAATATTTAACAAAATAAATGATGATTGCACAAGGAGAAGAAGTTTTAAAATTAATACCACAACGTCCGCCCATTGTGATGGTGGATACATTGATTTCCGCAGCAGATAAAAAAACTGTAAGCGGATTCACTATAAAAGAAGATAATATTTTTGTTGAAAACCACATATTTCAAGAACCGGGCATCATTGAAAACATAGCCCAATCGGCAGCTATGGGAGTTGGCTATGTGTGTAGCATCAACAATCAAAAAGTTCCTTTGGGTTTTATCGGAGCGATTAAGAATCTCCAAATATTCTCATTGCCCGCTGTAAATAGTGAAATTCGTACAGAGATACAAGTGGATTATGAAGTGTTTGAAGCTACGTTGATTACAGGCAAGGTTTTTTGCAATGAAGTACTCATTGCTCAAGCCGAGATGAAAATTTTCCTCAAGCCTAACGAATAAATCCGTATCTTTGCACACTTTTAATCAAAAAGCAATGTCAGAAGAAATAAGACCAAATGTAAAAATTATTGATGCGGAGACTTTGGAAGTAAATTTAGACTACGAAATCACCCATTATAAAATGGACGAAAACGGCAACTACTCCCACTGTATGTTAGCAAATTGGGGAGGGAAAGAATTGACCAATACACAAAGTTGGGAAATCGTGAAAGAACGTATTCGTGATGCCAAAGAAAAGGTAATGAAAAATGAAGTCAGCCCGATTGCTTACTTTATGGAAAAGTGCATCACGGATGTAAGCACACTGTCGAAATATGTCGGCATTGCAAAATGGCGTATCAAAAGACATCTGAAGCCAGCTATATTCAATAAAATCAATACAAAAGTATTGCAAAAATATGCTGACTTCTTTCAAATTGATATCGAACAATTGAAAAACATTGAATCAAACAAAAAGTAAAGCATTCACACAAACATTATGAAATTAAATTTTGATCATAAGCAGCTTTCGGCTCATTGCGAAAGTGGAGCTACTGTAAACTTATTGGGATATTATAACGTAAAGATTTCGGAGCCTATGGTTTTCGGCATAGGTGCAGGATATTATTTTGGTCATTTGCCATTCATGAAAATGAATTTCTCGCCCATCACCACCTATAGGTCTTTACCCGGATTGGTGTTCAGTCGCACTTGCAAGAACTTAGGACTTTCGTATGAGCGCAAGACGTTTAAATCACCTCAAAAATCCATGGACGAACTCGATAGAGTTTTGGATTCAGGCAATCCTTGCGGAGTGCAGGTAGGCACTTTTCATCTCCCCTTCTTCCCACAAGAATATCGTATGCATTATAATATGCATAATATGGTTGTTTTTGGAAAAGAAAACAATGAATATTTTGTTGCCGACAGCGTTGTGCCGGGCGATTGTAGAATCTCTTACGATGATTTTGTTCGTGTACGTTACCCGAAAGGTGCCTTTGCTCCCAATGGAAAGATGTATCATATCACCAATATTCCTGAGAACATAGATTTCAAAGCTCCTGCCATCACAGGCATTAAGAAAACCTGTTACGAAATGCTTGATATACCTTTTCCATTGGTAGGAATAAAAGGAATTCGTTATTTTGCAAGGAGATTGCGCAAGTGGCCCATGAAAAAAGGCAATAAAGTGGCTTCGCAATATTTGGGACAATCTATTTTATCTTTAGAAGAAATAGGTACGGGTGGTGCAGGCTATCGTTTCATTTACGGTGCTTTCTTGAACGAAGCAGCAGATTTGTTGCAACGCGAAGAATTAAAAGAAATCGGGAAAGAAATGGGAGAAGCAGGCAACCGTTGGCGTAATTTCTCCTACTTAGGAGCACGTAACTGTAAAAACCGTGCTGAACCGGAACATACATACGATTTTTTAGCAGACATCATCATGGACTGTGCAGATATGGAAGAAAAAATCTTCAAGAAACTCAGGAAAGTCAACTTCAAATAAATGACTGACAATACCATCATTGAGATTATCAATCTTAGCAAAACCTATAAAGGCAGCAACAAACCTGCTATAAATAATATTTCTCTCAAGATTGAAAAGGGCGAAGTGTTTGGGTTGTTGGGTCCAAACGGGGCAGGCAAAACCACCACCATATCTATCTTATGCGGTTTCTTTGCACCATCACACGGCGAAGTTTATATTGATGGTTTGTCTGTTACCAAAGATAAAGAACAAATCAAAAGCATCATCGGCATCGTGCCGCAAGAAATTGCCTTGTATCCTACCTTGACGGCTTACGAAAACTTACAATTCATAGGTCGTATGTATGGTTTGAAAGGGAAAGTATTGAAAAGCCGCATCACCGAATTTATGGATTTATTGGGCTTGGATGAACATACCAACAAAAAAGTAGGAGCATTTTCGGGCGGGATGAAACGCAGGGTGAATCTGATTGCTGGTTTGTTGCATCATCCAAAGATTGTGTTTTTAGACGAACCTACTGTGGGCGTGGATGTGCAATCGCGCAATTTGATAATACAATATCTATATGAATTGAACAAATCAGGCACTACGATTATTTATACATCGCACTATTTGCAAGAAGCTGAAACCTTATGCAAACGCGTTGCCTTTATTGATAATGGTAATATTATTACCATAGGAACCCCAGAATCTTTGGTGGCAGGAGCCGAAGCGTGCAAAGATTTGGAAAGTGTTTTTTTGATGCTCACCGGAAAAGATTTACGAGACTAAAGCCATAAACCCATGAACAAATTCTATGCATCCTTCATCAAAGAAGTTTTATTGCTGATACGCGATAGAGCCGGCATAATATCCTTGTTTGTGATGCCAATTATTTTAGTGTTTGTGATGACGGTGATTGAAGACACCGCATTGAACTCTCTTGTGGATAAACAAATCACCATGCTGTATTGCAACGTGCAAAACGATAGCCTTGGCAATATCATCAAAAAAGGACTGAACGACACCAAAGCTTTCACCATCATTGATGAAGTGGACGGGGTGAAACTCACCAAAGAAACTACCAAGAAATTGGTGGCTGAAGGAAAATATCCTGTGGGTATTTATATCCCTAATGGTGCCACCGACACTTTGAAAAGCAACGCCCGCAAAGTAGTGTTGAAAACTTTTGCGGATGTGGGATTGGGCAAACCAAGCAAAGTGTCTCCAAAGTACGATTCGGTGATTATAGACATCTTCTACGATCCGGCGGTTAAAAACGCTTTGAAAGCAGTGGTGGATGGAGCCATCGGACAACATTCTTCTATTATAGTGGGCAAATTGATTTCGAAGATGTACACTGATATTTTATCAGAATTCCTTCCCGGAGGTAAAAAGCTTGTGGTGGACTATCCGCAAATGATTTCCGTGAACAAAGAATACGCTTCCTTGCCCGACAATACTATCAAACCAAACTCTACACAGCATAATGTTCCTTCGTGGACTTTGTTTGCGATGTTTTTTATCGTCATCCCTTTGGCGGGAAGTATCATACAAGAGAAAGAAGGCGGCACCTATCTGCGCCTGATGACCATGCCGAAAATGTTTATTTCTACGTTCTTTGGCAAGATAGTGGTCTATATCATTGTATGTTTGTTGCAAGTTATTATATTGTTCAGCATGGGTGTGTATCTTATCCCCTACGCAGGATTGCCCGCTTTGCAAATCGGCACTCATTTCGATGCTTTGGTGCTGGTGGTGGTGGCTTCGGCATTTGCAGCCGTAGGTTTTGGTGTGTTGATGGGTTCCATTGCCACAAGCTATCAGCAAGCGGCATCTGTGGGCGTCATCATCATCATCATTTTGGCTTCCTTGGGTGGATTGTGGATGCCAGTGTATTTCATGCCAAAAACCATGCAAGGGATGACGGAATTCTCTCCTTTGAGCTGGTCGCTGAAAAGCTTTTATGATTTGTTTTTGCGCAATGCCGACATGAAAGATGTGTTGCCCAATGTGTTTAAAATAATGATGTTTGGCACGGGGTCGTTCATGGTGGGGTTTTTGTATAAGGCGTGGAAGAAAGTCAAGTAGCGAAGCAACAAGAACCAAATTCCAAATACCAAGAGCCAAACTCGGAGCTACGAACTACGAACTATAAACTAACATGCTAACAGAACTCACCAACATAAACATCCGCTTCCACGAAGTTGATTCGCTGCGCATCGTGTGGCATGGACATTATCTGAAATATTTTGAAGACGGACGCGAAGCCTTTGGCAGGAAATATGGCATCGGCTATATGGATGTGTATGACTTGGGTTTGTTGACGCCTTTGGTGAAGATTGCCTGCGACTATAAACGTCCCATCAAATATGGCGACCTTGTGGTGCTTGAAACAAAATATATTGATAGCGAAGCTGCCAAAATACAATTTCAATTCACCCTATTCCATGCAGAAACAAAAAAGGTGTATGCAATAGGCAAAAGCACTCAAGTGTTTCTGAACGACAAAAACGAACTGATGCTCACTCTTCCAAAGTTTTTTGTTGATTGGAAAAGACGCTGGGGATTTTAGATTTTTGATTTTAGATTTATGATTGCTCTGTGTAACTCCATTTCTCCGTGTATCTCTGTGTAACAAAAAAACCACTAAGACATGACGACACAAAGGCACGAAGACACAAAGACACGAAGGCACGAAGACGCGAAGACTCCCGACTTCCAATACGGGAAAGGACTAAGAAACACTAAGAAGAAAAATTGAATTTAGATTTGCGATTGCTCTGTGTAACTCCATTTCTCCGTGAATCTCTGTGTAACAAAAAAACCTCCAAGTTACAGAGAACACTACACAAACGAAGCATTTCAAACAAAGTTCTTACTTCTCAATTCCCGCGTTTCAAAATAATTTTTCAAAGGAATGTTACTCAGAATTTAGATTTGTAAATTCATCAAAATAATTTCTAAAAGTATAATAATCATCATACCATGCTGCTTCTCTTTCGAATTTAAAATGAATAGTGTCGTGCAAAAAGCTAATATCATAACTAACCATCTTTCCAATATGCTGTTTCACAACTTTTGCTGATGCTTTAAATTCTTCCTCCCATTCCATATTTCCACTCTTTTTGTAATGATTAAGGCATTGCTCAATTTCTTCATCACTTTGATTCAAATTGTAATTTATTATTTCAATAAAAACAACTTTCGGTTTCAAATACGTAATGGCTTCAAGAAAAACATCTAAATTATCATCACTAGCTTTTGCGTCAAGTATATTATCTGACGTATTTTCCATAGTCCCATAAAATAATAAGATATCATGGTCCTTGCAAAGTTTTACGACTTTCTCTGTTTCTGTTTTTAATACATCTGTTTCCATATTTTTTTGATTTTTATTATTAATACTGATTGTTATAGCTTTTCGTTTGACATCCGATTTCAGTTGCAAAATTAAAACATTTTTCCTTAACTATTAAAATTATCTCATCTTTTTTTTCTTTTCAGGATGATTTGTGGTAAAGAAAACCACTAAGGCACTAAGACCACTAAGGAATTTAAGATTTGAGATTTGAGATTTGAGATTTGAGATTTGAGATTTGAGATTTGAGATTTGAGATTTGGATCTTGGACCCACCGCTAGGATAGTATCTGTGAAGAAACCCATCCTCCCCCTTGTCCCAATTCGCCTTTATTGCTTTCGTAGCGAGCATAAAACCATGCATACAGTTTGTTAGGACCTGTCAAATCCACACCATCAAAATTCACATCAAGCTTGCCTTTTCGGGCATTGCCATAAAAATCAAAATCGGCGGTACTCTTTGGAGCTTTCTCACCTATAAAACGATATACTTTCGCAAACTTCATACCTTCGGGTAAGGCAACTCTGTTAGGTGTTTCAGGGCTTGCAACGATGAGTACCATTTCATTCGAAAGAACCTTTTGAATGAAGACAACCGGTTGCAAAGCTTTCGGAGAATCGCTTTTAGCTGTCCCTGATTTTTTGGCAAGCGGAGTGCCGTATTTAATATTTGCCACATTCCAATCATGGATATCGCCAAATGCGGCAATTTTCAAAAATAAACGATGACTATTCACATCAAATCCCGAATATTCACGAGCTGCTTTAATAGTCTGTTTCACTACAGCACGATCTGCAATGCTTATGGTTTTTTTGTTTGCGTAAGCCTCCCGAAATTTTTCGAGAATGACGCGGAAGGAAGTCCACATCACACTTTCGGCATCTACCCAATGCCAATCTGCCCATTTGTGAGTGCCAAGCCCACCGGAACCCGTGCTTAATTGTAAGTTGTCAATACCAATAATTGCATCAATTGCCTTGTTGGTGTTTCTTGGAATATTTGCGTACGGCATAATCTTTTAATCCATTTAGTTATTAATCAAATTTATTATTAGTTATATCTTTTTTATACAAACTCATTTTCATTTTTACGTTCCTTTAGTGATAATCATTGGTACCTTAGTGACTTTCATTGTCCCTTTAGCGACATTCATTGGTCCCTTAGGAACATTCATTGTTCCTTTAGCGACATTCATTGGTCCCTTGGGAACTTTCATTGATCCCTTAGCAACAATCATTGGTCCCTTGGGAACTTTCATTGTTCCCTTAGCGACATTCATTTGTCCCTTGGGAACTTTCAATGTTCCTTTAGCGACATTCATTGGTCCCTTGGGAACTTTCAATGATCCCTTAGCAACATTCATTTGTCCCATGGGACCATGTTTTTTTGCTCAATCATAAGTTTACAGGCTGAAATTATTATCACCCGCCCCATGCAAATTTCATGATTTGTTTCATCTTAAAAAACAAATGCAAAGATACTAACTTTTTTTCAAGAATTAGTACACTATTTTGACCAATATAGTACACTTTTTTGACCAATATATTTTTATAGGTTCTAAACATTATCCACAACAACAATTTAAGTATTTAATATTTAGGTGTTTTGTAAATTTGCATCAATTCTCATAAACTCAAAATTATGTTTATAAATATGGTTTGTGAAACATTATTTTTATTCCATTAAATATTTATACAAAAATAGAAAATGTTTTGTAATTGGAAGAAAAAATGTACCTTTGTGGTTTGAAAAGAAAATATATAAATCAATTTCTTACTCATTAAATAATCATACTCATGAATATAATCGTTCTTAAATTAAATGAAATAATTGCCGAAAGAGGCATATTGAAAAGTGTTTTAGCTAGTAAAATAGGAATAACAAAGGAATCTCTTTATAATATATTAGGAAGAAACTCCTCGATGAGTGTTGATAACTTAAAGAAAATAGCATTTGCCTTAGATGTTCCTATTTCTTATTTTTTTGAAGAAGATACTCCACAATCAACTATGAAACGCTCCGAAAATGACAATCAAAATACATTGAGTCATAAAATTGTTAAATATCAGCAGAAGATTGAATTGCTGACCATTGAAAATAAAGGATTAAAAAAAGAAATTGAAAGTCAAAACAAAATAATTTCTTTGCTCGAAACTGCTTTGAAAAGCTAAAGTTCAGTTGCCCGAAGTATGCAGCTTCGCCTTTGATTAATAACTCCGCCTTTCAAGGCGGAGCCAAACGATTAAAGGAATTAACAAGGGCTTTAGCCCTGCAAACAAAACTTAAAGTCAAGGTTAAAGCCTTATTCCCCTTAGCTTTATTTTGCTCCGCCTTAAAAGGCGGAGTTAATAGCTGTTTTAAGTATGCAACGTCGCCCTTACTAAATAACTCCGCCTTTCAAGGCGGAGATATAACTGATGTTACCCATAAAAGAAAAAAATCTTATTTTTCAATCTTTAACCTTAGTAGAAATGATGGACAACACCAACCCTAACCTTATTACTTTATCTCATCACAAATAAGAACTATGAAAATAGCATTTACACACGATACTGAATGAATTTTTTAAAATCACAAATCATTGTTTTTTAACACGCTTTAAAGTAAATACAGAGGAAGGTAATAAGGTTAATTTCACATCGTTTCCCTATTCTACTAAGGTTAAAAAAAACAAAGAAAATAGAAAACTATACAAAGAAAAAGTTTTGTAATTGGAAGAAAAAATGTAACTTTGTAGTGTAAAAAATAAAAATCAAGATTATGAAAAAAGCAATTATTATTTTGGTAAGCCTATTATTCACAGGAATGGTATCAGCACAAGAAAATTGCTTTGAAAATTGCAGGAAGAATTTTGAAAATTCAGAACTTGAATTTCCTATCAAAAACGATTCGATTTTGCAAAGATTGATTGGTTGTAAATTGCCAAACTTTGAAGCAAAGACCATTACAGGTAAATTTCTTTCCTTAAAAAATTTGACCGGGAAAGTGATTGTACTAAATTTTTGCTTTGCTACATGTCCGCCTTGTGTGGATGAAGTGCCTGCACTTAATAAATTAGTTGATGAATATAAAGGAAAAGATGTTGTTTTTATTTCCTTTTCAAGAGACATGAAACCGGAGGCAAAAGAATTTGTAAAAAATACAGGATTCAAATATAATGTTATAGCAAATTACCCTAACGCAGAATTGACGTTTTGTATCATTGGAGGTTGGCCCATGAATATGGTGATTGATAAAAATGGAATTCTCAGACTTGTATGTGGTAGTATAGACGTGTATAATAAAACAAAACGGGTAGTTGAACTAATATACTAAAGATGAAGCTATGAAAACATATTTCTATTTTGTATTGATGGGATTGCTATTATTATTTAAGGTTTCATATTCACAAAACGATTGTTGGTCATTAGAAAAATTTCCACTTTTGGATATGCAATTACTTTTGGACAGCGTAAAAGGGCAAAAAGAAATGGATAATTATGATGCAGCAATAGACAAGTATTATGAAAGTATGCTAAACTGTAAAATGCCAAAAATTGATACTCTTACATTAGACGGTGACTCGATAAGCAATAAAAGTTTGATGGGCAAAGTTGTTGTGATTAATTTTTGGTTTATAGGATGCCATCCCTGCGAAGAAGAAATACCATATCTTGATTCAATTCGGCAACATTTCAAAGGTAAAGATGTAGAATTTATTGCCATCACCTATAACGACAAAAAAGATGTAAAACGATTTATTAAAGAAAAAAAATTCAACTATAAAATGATAGTCGAAGGTCGAAAATATTGCTATAATTTTATGTTGAGAGGATATCCTGAAACTTATATTTTGACAAAGAAAATAGGTTTAAAGGGATGTATTATGGAATAAGATTCGTAGGTGACCAAGAAGATATTGAAAATAAAATTAAAGAATTGCTGTAATGATGTATAGAATAATATTTTTACAAAGTTCTACAAGGTTCGCCTTAGACTTTCTGCCAATGCCGAATATATGTATATTGGCTGTGCCCAATTAACCAATCAACTAATCAACTAATTAACCAATCAACTAATTAACCAATCAACTAATCAACTAATTAACAAATCAACCAATTAACCAATTAACCAATTAACTAAGATACTTGCGTTCCACTAAAGGGTTTTGTTTTTAGATGATTTTTTTGTATTAAATGGAAAATATTTTGTACTTTTGATGATTGAAAAGAAAATCTGTTGTGTGTAATACCAAATTGAGTTTGGACTAAAACTTAGTTATTAATGGTATATTTGCAAATCGTATTTGCTATGCAACACAAATATAAAATAAAAGCATAAACGTTGAAAGCGCGAAGCAATGCTGCGAGGTGTATGGGCATTGAACAAACGGAGTATTAAACAAACAGGTTCTGCTGGAAATTTTATGAGAGAATGGATTTTTAACTACTTTTGTAGA
>CAIWVT010000366.1 GCA_903916135.1 uncultured bacterium | reverse complement strand
CACGGTATTTGCAGAAATCAAACCCGTTTCGATGCTAAGCATATCTTTTATTTTTGCCGAATTTGCAGCCTCAGAGGCTGCAATAGCAGCCAACAAAGTAGTTCGAGTGAAACCATCAAGGTTTTTCACTTTAGCCATGACTGCCAATTCCTCATTACTAAAAGGAACTTCAGCAACTAAAATCTCATCTTTATGAATGGTGTCTAACCATTTGATTCTGCCAAGTCCGGAACGACTTTCCGAAAGGGATAAAAATGTATCGGGGATGTTCTTCCCGATAGCGGAAATCATACCCATACCGGTTATAAATATCCTTTTACCCATACGAAATTATTGAGGTTTTTGGTGCGTCAAAATATAATTTGCTAAAACACGAATCGAGGAGAAAATTGTTTTGCCTTGTTTGGGGTCTTCTATTTTTATGCCATAGTTTTTCTCAAGAAGCACAATGATTTCTAAAGCATCTATTGAATCCAATCCTAAGCCTTCGCCAAATAATGCCGAATCGGGGTCTATATCATCTGGGTTCATATCCTCAAGATTCAACTGTTGAATGATTTCTTTACGTAATTTGTCAATTAATTCTTTTTCTTCCATAATAAGAGTTTTTTATTTAGTATAAAGGTTTAAAATATTTGAGGCATCAAAAGTACAAAATTCTTTTGAATTAGAAATCATTGTTTCAGATTCTATCAAAAGTAAAAAAGATTCGTACTGTTCTTCTTCCACATTTGCCCAACCTGCAATGCACACATCCATCTTGTGTTTGGCTAACATCACACTCATATAATCGTATAAAAGTTGTGGGTCAAATTTCTCTGTGATGAACAACGCATTTTCTCCAAAAAACTTATTTCGGATGCAAATTTCACCCATCATAATATTGGGCAAGGTGTAAACAAATAGGGCAGGGCTTGGGAAATAATTCGCACGGTCCTGTATGGTGCGTTGATGGTCTTTATCAATATCAATGGACGATGCTGCATTTTGAAACACCAAACCTATTGATTCGGGTTTGTACTTTTGAGCAATATCTTTATCGCGCAACAAAAACTCAGAAGCCACAAAAGCAAGTTTCGACAAGGTATCCATTTTATAGAATTTCGGATACGTAGTATTCAAACTTTTGTAGGCTGCCTTAATAAATTCTGTGAAGATACGTGCATCCGATGTTTCGAAAACCGTTTGATTATCGCATGTAATACGTTGGTGGGTGATATGAACTGAGCGGGTTATGAGCATAGCGATTTATTTTGCAAAGATAACGGCGGCATTACTGCCCCCAAATCCGGAAGCAGTTTTTAGAATAAAGTGTTGTTCCTTTTCGGTCAAATGATCCACTATGGTTACGGGTTCTTCCACTCCAAATTCTTCATATCCTAAGGTGTTAAACAATAAGTTTTCTTTCATCCCTTCAATAGAAATCACCGATTCGATGATGCCTGCACCCCCTAAGGTATGCCCAAAGTATCCTTTCAAACTGTTAATCGGCACATGATTAAGACCTGCACGATGAAATGCTTTGGCTTCCATGTCGTCATTAAAGGGTGTAGCCGTACCATGGGCAGAAATAAAGTCCACATCTTGTGCTGTGATGCCGACTTGTTTCATAGCTTTAGTAACAGCATAATACAAGCCATCGCCCGTGCGCGATGGTCCCGAAATATGATTGGCGTCGTTGCTGCTGGCACCACCAACCACTCTGATACTTTTCGTTGCATCGCTCTCAGCAGCCTGCGTAGCAAGTAGCATCGTGCCTGCGCCTTCTCCCAGATTGAGTCCGTCGCGATGCGCATCAAAAGGTTTGCAGATGCCAAAGCTCATGCTCTTGAAAGATTGAAATCCCGAAACAACAAATTCGGTTGCAATATCGCCGCCAATCACAATAGCATTATCATAAGCACCACTGCTCAACAAATCACTGCCAAAGTTGAGTGCCACCACTCCTGATATGCAGGCATTGGAAATGACAATAGGCGGATTGTTGTTGCCAAAGAAACGCGCAATCTGTTGTGCTGCCTTCCAAAGATAGATTCGGTCGGCAGGGAAACTGTCGCATTGATTGGCATCAAGCAGGTTGATGTTGCCTTTGGTGGTTGATATGATGAAGATGGTCTTGTTGGAAGAAGCATCAACAGTGCTTTCTTTCAACGATAGATGGGCTGAAAGGATGAGCAGTTGTTCAAATTTGGTATAAGATTCCGGATTGCCGATAGTAGCAAAATGTTGACGCAGCAACACAGCATCTACTAAAGAAGCGTAAAAAGATTCAGGGAATAACACCTTGTCGTCAATAAGTTTAACCCCTGAAATATTGTTTTTAATTTTATCAATATGTTCAGATAGAGTGAAACCTAAAGAAGTTATAGCATTTTGACCTACTACGAATACATCACGCATCAATGTTTTTTTTTTTGCAAAATTATTATTTTTTCAGATGCGAGGGCGTATTTATTCGTTAAAAATTGTTATTTGGGTGTTGAGTCAATTTGTTAATTGAGTTAATTGGTTGATTAAGTTAATTG
>CAIWVT010000365.1 GCA_903916135.1 uncultured bacterium | reverse complement strand
AGCATCACTATTGGTGCTAGAACTTATTTGGGCTATCCAGAATTGGTAGGTAACTTACTAAGTAATGAATTGTCTAAACAATGGAATGTTATTAATCATGCGAAAAGTGGATTAAAAGCTATTGATTTGGCTAGGCATATTGACAACTCTTTTTTTTCTTTAAAAGAACATAAAGCAAGTGTTACCTCTATATTGATAGGCACAAACGATATAATGGCACAAACCACAAAAGAAGATTTCAAAATTGCGTTAGACCAAATAATATTAAAAACCAAATTATTAACGGTCAATAAAAATGTAATTATCTTGACCATTCCGACGTTTCATAAAGGTATTATGTATCCCTACTCTATTGACATGAATGAAACTATTTTCGAGTTTAATTCTATCATCAATCAATCAGCAATTCAACATGAAATAAGGTTGTTACAGTTAATACATTCCGAACAGGATTTTTTTGACGGAGTGCATTTAAATGCTACGGGTATAAAGAATTTCTCGAACCAAATTTCTAAATTTATTCTCAAAGATAAGGGAGTATTACTTGGCTAAAATTCTATTTATAACATCCCGTTTCCCTTATCCTCTTAATAAAGGAGATAAATTGAGGGTTTATTATCAGCTAAAGTATCTAGCCGAAGAGAATGATGTACATTTAATCGCCATTAATGAAAAGCAGATAACGGATAAGGACTTTAATGCAATTTTGAGTTTTTGCAAAACAGTTAATGTATTAGTATTACCGATTTACAAAAGAGTTTTTCAGCTCTTTTTGACTCTGTTTAAACGAATTCCCCTACAGGTTGCATTTTATTATGACGGCAAATTAAATCATGAAATAAATAAGATAATTAATAACATTAATCCTGATTTCATTCATTGCCATTTAATCAGAACCACAGAATATGTAAGGAACATTAAAGAAACACACAAATCGCTCGATTTTATGGATGCATTCGGGAAGGGGATGGAGAAGAGACAGAAAACGGAACAGAATATTTTTAAACGATTTCTTTATTCTTACGAAAAGAAAATGCTTTATTCTTATGAAGCGAAGGTGTTTGAGTTTATGGACAATTTCTGCATTATTTCTTCTCAGGATAAGGACTCGATTATAAGCCCTATGGCAAGTAAGATTAAAATTGTACCCAATGGGGTTGACTTTGAAATGTTTTATCCAAGGACTGAACCTAAGATATATGATCTGTTATTTATGGGGAATCTGAGTTATCCGCCTAATATTGATGCAGTGTTATTCTTGTCAAACGAAATATTGCCCATTGTTAAAAAATCCAAACCGAATATCAAATTGCTTATAGCAGGAATTGGCGCGTCAAATAAAGTTAAACAACTTCAATCTGAAAATATTATATTGATCGAGAATTTCGATGACATTAGCGATTCCATTGCTATGTCAAGATTAATGCTTGCTCCAATGCGATTGAGTATTGGACTTCAGAATAAAATATTGCAAGCAATGGCAATGAAAACGCCCTGTATTGTAAGTTCATTATCCAATAACGCCATCAAAGCTCCTAACAAGATAGCAATTTTGGAAGCAAATACACCTCAGGAATTCTCAGAGTGTATTATAGAGCTATTAAACGATGAAAACAAAGCATCTACACTAGGAAATGCGGGTTACGCTTTTGTGAAACAGCATTATTCTTGGTCAAAACAAAATGAATTACTGACTGATTTAATTTTAAATAGAAATTGAAAGAGTTAATTATTAAAATATTGCATCATTTATTGGGATATGAAAGATACCTTCGCATATTCAGTATATTCAAAATAGTTACCCTTCGACTAGACAAGAGAAAGGCTGACTTTTTATATTTTAATAAGTTGATGGATGAAAACGCTACTATAATTGTAGTTGGTGCATGTACAGGGATAACGACGATTCCCTTGGCTCAAAACAAATTAAAAAGAAATGTTTTTGCCTATGAACCGCTAAGCTCAAATTATAAAGTTTTGACCAAAATTGTAAATCATTATAAACTTTTTAATGTTCGTACTTTCAATTTGGGTTTGGCAGACATATCTGAACAGAAAGAAATGATTTTACCTGTTATACGTGGTGTGAAAAAACAAGGAATGGCTCATGTCAAAGACACTTCAATATTGCTTTATAATGAAGGATTATCCGAATCCGTCAAGTTTGATTGTTTGGATAATAGACCAGAGTTAAAGGATATAAAAATAGCAGGAATAAAAGTTGTTGCTGAGAATTTTGAATTTCAAGTGTTTGAAGGAGCAAAAAAGATCATTGAACATAATAGACCAATTATTTATTGTGAACTTTGGGCAAATGAAAAAAGAAAACAAGTTTTAGAACTCATCATGAAATATAACTATGAAGTATTTTATCGCAAACATAACCAACTAAAGCTGTTTAATAAGGATGACTATTCAGGCAAAAACTTCTTCTTCAAACCAAAATATGAATAAAATCCTCATTGTTTTTGGTACTCGCCCAGAGCTTATTAAGTTGGCTCCCGTAATTGATGAATTTTCTAAAAGAAATCTGAGAGAAAGTCTTTATATCGTAAACTCTAACCAACATGAAGATTTTATTATGCAGGATATTGACTATTTTCAGATTCAAGTTGACCATCAGTTCAAATTAATCAGAAATAATGATTGCCTGTCTTACTTAAACGGACTTCTTTTATTAGAATTCCATGAACTTAAATTGAAACTCTGTAAACTGAAAATTAAACCCGATGCTATTATAGCACAGGGTGACACTTGTACTTCTTATACAGCGGCTCTTTTTTCATTTTATGAGAATATTCCTTTTATCCATATTGAAGCGGGTTTACGAACGTATGATTTTAACCAACCTTTTCCTGAAGAATATTATCGAAAAACGATTTCTTCAATAGCCAATATTCATTTTGCTCCAACTTTAATAGCAAAACAAAATCTAATTGCTGAAGGTCTTAGTCCGACGTCAATATTCGTAACTGGGAATACAGTAATTGATAATCTTACAAAGTATATTCATGAAAATAAATTCTTGTATAACAATGTCAAGAAAGAGGCTTTAATTTTAATAACTATTCATAGAAGAGAGAATATAAATAACAACCTGAATTTGATAATAAATCGAATTGTTTTTTACTGCAAAAAACATCCTGATAAAACATTTCTATGGATTGATAATCCGGGTTATAAGATTGAACTTAAAATTGAAACCCACATAAATAATTTGAAAATAATTCAACCTGTATCTTTTTTAGAAATGATGGATTTATATAAAAAAGCTGAGTTGATTATAACTGATTCCGGAGGTATTCAAGAAGAAGCTGGATATTTAGGAATTCCTACTCTTATATTTAGGAATAAAACTGAAAGAATCGAAGGCATCCAATTAGGAATATCAAAATACTTCGAAGAGAAGGACAATGATCTGAATTTAGTAATAAGTACATTAAAATTTAATGGAAATACTAAATTCAACACCATTTATGGTGATGGTAATGCATCAAAAAGAATCGTAGATTTTATGATAGACAAAAGATTTGAGCAAAAAAATTAACGGTAACACGGGCTTGCCTTCATTCCTTAAGTGCCCGTCGGCTTATGCCTAAAGTTCGCTAAAGTTTCCAACCTCTGTCCCCTCTATCTTTTTAGGCTCTGCCTAAACCAACCCCCCAACAATAAAACAATTCAACAATCCCGTTTCTTCCTCTTGCTAATCAAACCATAAACAAGAGCACTACAATATTAGCAGTTTAAATTTCGTTTTATCTTTATAAATTATTGTTATGAAAAAGATAATCGCATTAGCCTTGCTATATTGTTGCCATATAGCCGTATTTGGTCAAGTCACCTATACGCTGCGCATCATGGATATTCATAATCTGCCGTTGAAAAATGTGGAGGCAACGGCTCAAAACAAAGAAAAAAACATAGTGTTGAAGGCAAAAACGGACGAAAACGGCAGTGTTGATTTCGTATTGACCGAAGCGGGAGTTTATACCTTCAGTTATCTCAACATGAAAGATGTGAAAACCTTTGAGTTGGTTGAGGGCGTGACGGGCAAAAGCAGACATACGGTTACTTACGATCCCGAAAAAGTGTTTGAATGGCAGGCTGCCAATCGGACAGGAATCACCTTCAAAAACGTGGTGGCTTTGGCATTGAAAGGGCAGCCCAATGTGGCAAAAGTTACGCTTGAAGTTTTAAGAAATGATAAGACAAAAGTTCCCGACGTGAAGCTCGATTTGGTGGATACTAAAAACAAAACCAAATATCAGACAACAACCAATGCCGTTGGGGTGGGTGTTTTTTATGTGCCCATGAGCAATGAGTATGAGATTGATGTGGCAGGCACCCAGGCGTTGCAAAGGTTCACCTTGCCCAATCATCCCAATTTTGAGTACCAACAGACCGTTTACTATGAAAAAACCAATATGAACGAAATCGCCAAAGGCGACACCATCCTCCAAAAACAAATCACCCAAACCGAAGGCACTTCCACCCACTTGTTGTTCACCATCAGCTTGAAGGATTATGATGATAATCCCTTGGCGGATGAGGTGGTGTATTTATGTGATGTGAACGGGAAAAGAGTGTATGAAGGTCGCACAGATGCACAGGGAGCCTGTAAGTTCATGCTTCAAAAAGGCACAAACTATCTTATCAATTTACGATATGAGCAAGGCGTACATCTACTCGAAGCCAAGGATACGAAAGGTTTTGCCACAGCGATGGAAACCACGAGATACCGCGGCTCGAAAACCATAGAGAAGATGTTGGCGGAACGCCATCTGAATGAAAAGGGGTTTGTGGTGAATCATAGCGAAACGCCTGTTCGTCCCGCGCCCAAACCTACCAATTATCTGAAGAAAACCGACGTGGGCTTTGATGTTGACTTTGCCACGTCAGGTCCTGTTGGCACGCCCACTATTGCCGAAAACAAACTGTTTACGCAACAAGGTTTTTATTCTCCGAATTTTTATTGCTTAGAAGCCACCACGGGGCAATATCTCTGGGGGGTGGAGTTGGGAGAATCGGGCACATCCCCGGCAGTGTATCTGAACGGAGTTTTACTGATCAACACCTATTCCTGCACCTTATATGCGCTGCAAGCCTCCACAGGCAAGCTGTTGTGGAGCAAATGGCTGGCAGGCACCATTTATTCTACGCCTTCGGCAGACAGCAATAGTGTGTATGTGGTCTATAACAATGGCGGAGCCAATCCTCAGAATAAGGGAGAATCTTTTGTGGTGACAAGTTTTGATTTGCACACAGGCAAAATGAATTGGATCAACTGGCTGGATAATGAGGTGATTGCTTGTCCCGTGGTGGAAGGCGGCGAGGTTCACATTGCCTCCCAAAGCGGGAGCTATTATGTTTTTGATAAATCATCGGGCAAGCCGAAAATCTCTTCCCATACCGTCAAAGCCATTTCCTCCCCTACTGTAACCCCCGCTAATATTTATATTACTGCCTCCGTAAACGGAAAAGAACAATTGGTGGTTTTAGACAGGAAGACGCTGCAAATCAAGAAAAAATATGCAACCCCACTTGCTCCCCGAAACATAATGGAAAACCATAGTTGCTATGCTGAAATGAATTTCAATGGGGCGCATCCTATCGTGTATAAAAATAAAGTTGTTATACTGCTTGACAGTACAAAAGTAACCGCTTTCGATGCCACCTCCGAAAAGATGTTGTGGCAACAAACCATCAAAACAAATCCAAGCCAAATACCCATCGTGGCGAATGAGAAGGTCATCATAGCTTCCCAATCAGGCGATATCATCAGCTATGACATGAATACGGGAGCATCGCAAACGATACAGCAAAAGAAAAGCGTCATTGATGGTCAGCCCGTACTGTTCAACGGGTCCATGTATTTAGGCTCTGCCGAAGTGCTTGAAGTGTCAAAATCCTCTCAGAAATTTTCATGGAATCAATGGAATAAAGATGCCCGCCATAATCCGTATTGGGAATAGACTTATTATGCCCGTTTTGTTTGGATTTAACCCGTTTGATTAAGTTTCCAACAATAATCCAACCATTCCATTTAGCCTTTGCCTAAACTGCATCTTTAGTCGAAGTTTGCAACTTCGTTCTTTGTAATCTATAACTTGCAAAGTTAAAAGATACCAGTTCTGTAGAAGTTCAAATTTGTTGTACGAAAACAAAAAATTTGCTTCAAGTATTTTCGATACAAATAATTTGCGTACTTTCGCCAAAAAAACAGAAATATGGTTTTCAGCAGTATTGTTTTCCTTTTATATTTTTTCCCAGCATTTCTATTGTTATATTATTTTGCCGACAACAGATATAAAAACTTAGTTATACTCATTTTCAGTGTTTTCTTTTATAGCTGGGGCGCACCCAAATTTATTTTTGTGATACTGGGCACCACCTTTGTTGATTTCCACCTTGTGAAATGGATGTCGCATCTTCAGCATAAATTGAAGCGAAATTTGCTGCTTTCCTTGTCGGTTTCCATCAATTTAGGACTGCTAATTTACTTTAAATACTCAAACTTTTTTATTGAAAATGTAAACGGCGTTTTGTCGGTGTTTGGCAGTACAAACATTCAATGGACAAAATTGGTTTTGCCAATCGGGATTTCTTTTTACACCTTCGAAACCATTACGTATGTGGTGGATGTTTACCGGCGGGTTCACAAGCCTCTGAAGAATTTTTGGGATTATCAGCTTTATATCATACTGTTTCCCAAATTAATCGCAGGACCCATCATTCGCTATCACGATTTAGCCGACCAAATTACTGACCGTTCTCACAACGATACGATGGATAATCGCTTGACGGGCTTTTATCGTTTTGGTATCGGACTTGCCAAAAAAGTGCTGATTGCAAACCAGATGGGGCAGCAAGCCGATGCTATTTTTGCAATGAATTATGCGGGTTTAGACACTTACACGGCTTGGATAGGCATATTGGCATACACATTTCAAATTTATTTTGATTTCTCCGGTTATTCTGATATGGCAATTGGCATCGCGAAAATGATAGGCTTTAAATTCCCCGAAAACTTTAACAATCCCTATATTTCACGAAGCATCACCGAGTTTTGGCGTCGTTGGCATATCTCCTTGGGAGCGTGGATGCGCAATTATCTATATATTCCGTTGGGTGGCAACAAAGTTGGGTCGAAAGGCAGGTTGTATTTAAATCTATGGTTGGTTTTCTTAGCTTCGGGCTTGTGGCATGGTGCTTCGTGGAGCTTCGTGCTTTGGGGTGCCTATCATGGTTTGTTTTTAGTGCTTGAACGTAGTTTCTTACTCAAGATTTATGATAAAATAGGGAAATTCCCGAGCACCATGCTCACATTTTTTATTGTTGTGATTGGGTGGGTGTTTTTCCGTATCGAAAAATTATCAGATGCCTTCTTGTTTTTGAAGCGTATGTTTGCTTTCAATTTTAAGAATACCCTTTCGTTCGATTCGGAATTCTATACTTTTTTTATTATTGCCCTCTTTTTTGCTTTTTTTACCTATTTTAAACGAGGACAAACGATACAAGATGCAGTTTATGTCAATAAATATAGCACTGCGCGCCACTTTGCCACTTCGTCAGTAATTATTTTACTGTTCGTCATCTCCATAAGCTCCATAACAGCATTTGGTTTTAATCCGTTTATTTATTTTAGGTTTTAATCATGAAGAATTTTTCAACTACTATACGGGGCACTTTGTTTTTGATTATTTTGTTGCTATTAATAGTTCCTATCATTCAGAACAAATTTGATTTTATTAAACTTGAAGCCTTAAAAGGAGCAATAAAGCAGCCTGAAAAGAAATATTTCAGTCTTAAAGATTGGTTTTCGGGAGAATATCAAGTGCAAGAAGAAAAGTATTTAAACGAAACTTTTGGCTTTCGAAGTTGGTTTATTCGGCTTAATAATCAAATGGAGTTTAATTTGTTTCGAAAAGCAAAAGCTAATGGTGTAATTATCGGAAAGAACAATTATTTATATGAAGAAAATTATATCAAAGCCTATTATGGAACAGATTTTATTGGCATTGATAGTATTACGCACCGTATGCAACGATTGAAATTTGTTCAAGACACTTTACGCAAATTGAACAAAACTCTTGTGTTGGTTTTTGCTGCAGGCAAAGGTTCGTTCTATCCTGAATATTTTCCGGAAAATTATAAAAGCGAAAAAAGCAAAACGAATTATGAGTATCATATCATGTTGGCAAAAAAGTTTGGCATAAATTATATTGATTTCAACGGCTATTTTGTTGAGCATAAAAACACCTCAAAATATCCATTATATCCTCAATATGGTATTCATTGGAGTACGTATGGAGCTTGTTTAGCTGCCGATTCGATGATCAAATATATAGAAACAATTCGCCATATTGATATGCCCAATTTGTACTGGAATGATGTTGAATTGGCTGATGCAAAAGAAACAGATTACGATTTAGCGGATGGAATGAATCTTTTATCACGGCTGAAAGGTGATAAAATGGCATATCCGGTTCTTAAAATACAATCCGATGCAGGTAAAACAAAACCATCAGCCATTGTCGTTGCTGATAGTTATTATTGGTGTATGTATGGATATAGTTTTACCCAAGCACTATCCGACAATCATTTTTGGTATTATAACAAACAGGTTTACCCTGAATATTTTAAAAATGCTTTGGAAACTTCCCAAGTTTCATTACAGGATGAAATCCGCGACCATGATATATTTATTATTATGGCAACCGAAGCCACTTTGCCCGACTTGGGTTGGGGATTTATTGAAAACACGTACAGTTTATTTGAAGGAATAAAAAAGAAATCTGAATTTGATGCAGAATTTCAGCGAAAAGTCTTAAACCTATGTAATTATATTAAGACAGATAAAGCTTGGATGCAACAAATTGAAAAGAAAGCAATCTTGAACAAAGTAAGTGTTGATTCAATGGTAGTGCTCGATGCTATTTGGCAAATTCAACTTGAGAATAAAAAGTAAAGACCTAATGCTAATCGTGTGAGATTAAACCGACAGAAAGCTTGTCGGTGGGAAGCCTGTTCGACATAGGTTTTGACCTCTGTCGCCTCTATCCTTTTAGGCTCTGCCTAATTCTCCTCAAGTCGGAGTGCGACTTCAAGATGCGCCCCGACTAAAATCATCATGTCCTTTCCTGCTGCGTCTTAGTGTCTTTGCGCGAACCAAAACCGTCTAAAAGGTGGTTAGTTCCATTAAGGAACATACCATCCTGTTTGATTAAGTTTCCAACCTCAGTCCTACCTGTTTATTTAACCTTTGCCTAAACTCCATCTTTAATCGTAGTTTTCCACTTCGCATAAATTATTTTTGTATTTTTGCACTGCCGTGGAACTACCATAAGATCGTTCCACTGCCCTTTAAAGCTTCTCTTTAGAAGCTTTTCGTTCTATACATTCTGAAAAGAATTGCTGTTATAAGTCGCTCTTTTTTTTAACAAGCTTGACGTTTGCAGTAATTTTTTCAGCCAGGCGGTGTTACCATCTGCCAAATTAAGGCACGATAAATTCAAGCCGCTAGCTAATGCCTCGATAGACATATCTATTGGGGCATTAGTGCTTTAAAAGGCAGTTCAACAGGTCAACCAATTAAACAGACTTCCCCTAACATCATCAAAATATCATTATTATTGGTGGAATTTGTAAAAAGTTTAATATCTTTGTAAAGAAATTCATAAATAATGTTTACACTGTTTCTTTTGCAAAATTTCTTTTCAATCTATTAATGAAACTTATAACAAAAAATAACATGAAAAAAGTATTATTTTCGTTGGTAACAATTTTCTTTGTTACTTCGCTTCAAGCACAAAACGTATGCAATTCATTGGGCAACCTGATGCTTTATACCAATTATGATGGGGGGTATCTGAATATTAATGTGGATGCCAACATTCCAAATCTGAAAATTGGGATAGTCAGTTATGCTGCCGTATCTGTTGTCCTTAGTGGTCCGTATGTCAGCAATGTCGTGGCTATTGCCTACGCAGGTTTCCACGGAACCAACAACACAAGTTGTGGTTCGAGCATTGCAGCCACCACCATCGTGGGAGCACCTGTCGGAGTTACGCCCACCATCACGAGTTATCCTCCCACACCTCTTTCAAATTCGTTTGGAAACGTATCCATAATTTGCGGATACTCGTGTTCCACCACCACCTATCAAGGCGGTTGCAACACCGTTGACCAAATCGAAGCATATTTTACATCCTATTTTCCCGCCAGTGTTTTATTTGCCCACATGGTGCAATATGGTTGCTGGACCACCACCCAAAATGTTTCCACAGGAGGCAACTGTTGCACCATGACGGTGGGCGTTGATGAAACATCATTAGAAAACACATTTACTGTGGCTCCAAATCCATTCAGCGAGAGAACTACCCTTATGTTTGCTCAAGAACAAAACAATACTAGCATTACCATCTTTGATTTGTTGGGCAAGGAAATCAAAAAGCTCCAGGTCAGTGGTCGCCAACTCATTCTTGACAGAGCAGACATAAAAAGTGGAATTTACTTTTTGAGAACAAGCAATGAAAATAATACAAGTGTGAATACGAAAATTGTAATACAATAAGCCGTCGCAAAAAAATCAGCAACAATCCAAAGGATTTTCGGCGGCAAGCCAACAACATAAAACCATTTATCAACCTTTGTGCAAAGTTTGCAACCTCGCATCTGTATGTTTTTTATCTTTGCAGTGCAAAACCACCTTTTTACGATACGATATTGGTGTGCTATCAATTCTTGAACTGGGAATGTTACAAGGGTAATTTTTTGAAGAGTTTTTCTTTTTTAAGCTAAAACGGATAAAGTTTTTTTGCGTTGGCTTCATAGCCTGTGCAACCTCTCACAAAACCATATTTTAGGGCTTATAAAAAAGAACCTTATTGTATGCTCAAACAATTAATAATCTGTATAATTGCTGAATATTATTATGAATAGAAATGCATAATAAGACAAGATTTTTAGAGAGCAATTTAGGCTTTAAACTATATGGTGTGTTTTTAATTTCTTCGTATAAAAACTATCAGATTTAATTAAGTTTACTACCTTTGTATCCAAATTCTGAAATGTAACTTATGAAAAAATCTGTAATCATTGCCTTTATACTTCTTTTTGTCGTCAAGTTTTCTATGGCGCAAACCACTGATGCATGCGAGTACATCAAAGTTTTAGCCTCCGATTCCCTTCAAGGAAGACTTACAGGGACTACGGGTGCCGAAATGGCTGCATCCTATATTCAAAAAGGATTTATTGCTGATAAATTGGAATTATTATTTGATAATGGATTTCAATATTTAGATGTAGTTACCGGTGCTGAGTTGGGCAAAAAAAATTATTTTGAGTTTAACAAACAAAAGTTCATCGCAGAAACAGATTATATTCCATATTCTTTTAGTCAGGATACCGTAATTTCTGCCAGCATCGTTTTTGCGGGCTACGGTTTTTCAATCAGTAACGATAGCATGAAATGGGATGATTATAAAAATGTGGATGTAAAGAATAAATGGGTAATGGTTCTGAGAGGAACACCCGAAAAATACAAAACAAAACTGTCGAATTTTAGTGCCGACCGTAATAAAATGCTTGCAGCAAAAGATCATGGTGCTGCCGGAATCATCTTAGTTTCTAAAGACGGAAAGGGCAAAGACAGCGGATTAGTAGCATTAAGCCTTGAAAAGACAAAATCAAGAGCAGGCATTTGTGTGATAAATGTTACACAAAAAACTGCCGATAGAATTCTAAGTAGTGGAAAACAAACGATTACCACTCTTGAACCAAAATCATCGGAAGCATCGAACGACATTTCTTTTGAATTGAAAGGAAATTTGAATGTTTCGGTGGAGATAATTGCCAAAAAAGTGAAGTCGGCAAATGTGGTAGGTCGTTTGATGAGCACACAGAAAACCGATAATTACATCGTCATTGGAGCGCATTATGATCATTTAGGAATGGGGGGGCATGGTTCCGGTTCGCGCAAGCCCGATACGGTTGCGGTTCACAATGGTGCTGATGACAATGCTTCGGGAACAGCCTCGGTGATGGCTATGGCTGATAGGTTTTCAAAAACAAAACTTACTGGAAATTACAATATTATTTTTGTTGCATTCACTGGCGAAGAAGAAGGTTTGTTGGGTTCAGCATGGTTTGTGAAGCATCTGCCTGTTGACAAGAAGAAAATAAAACTCATGATTAATTATGATATGGTTGGGCGATTAAATGCGAAACATTCTCTTACCGTGGGAGGTGTTGGAACTTTTGCCGATGCCGAAAAAGTTTTAAGGCAAAACAACGATTCCACCAAGCTTAAACTTTCATTGAGCAAAGAAGGGTTTGGTCCTTCAGATCACGCATCATTCTATAATGATAGTATTCCTGTTTTATATTTTAACACAGGTGTACATGGTGATTACCATACTCCAGAGGATGATTTTGATAAAATTAATTGTGCAGGAGTAAATTTGATTGGAGACTACACGGCAAGGTTACTTGAAGATTTGGCGAAGAACACGTATAATATGGCATTCTTAGAGGCAGGTTCAAAAAAACAGGGAAGTCAACGTGAGGGGATGAAAGTTACATTAGGTATTATGCCTGATTTTGCCGAACAGGATGTGAAAGGATTGGGTGTTGCAGCGGTTACTCCCGATGGACCTGCCTTCAGAGGCGGTGTGCTGAAAAGTGATATTATTGTTGCCATCAATGGGAAACCAATAAACGATATATACGATTATATGGAACGCTTGAAATCTATTAATCCAGGGCAAACAATCACTGTGGATGTAATACGGAATGGGAAAAAAGAAGTACTTTTGATTCAACTTTAAATAATAATAAAAATGACTAAAAAAATGATTAGCAAAAAAAGAAAAATTATTGGATGGATAGTGTCTTCCATTTTGGCAATAGTAATAACCATCTTTGCAGCCATCTATCAACGCACCACAGGACCTACTTATCCGAAAAGCATAACAACAGAAATCAATGGAAAACTCTATAGTTTCAAATTAGCCCGCAGCCACAGCACGAGTTCTGATTGCGAAATTACAGTTCCAATGAACGATAATGAAGTACGTGGTTTTTTAATTTACAGACCTTTTCCGACAAATTATAAATGGGATACCGTCGCAATGAATAAAACTTCCGATGGCATGTCGGCTTTTTTACCAAAACAGCTTGCTGCAGGAAAATTAGAGTACTTTTTATTGTTCCGCACGGGTGAAAAAGCCTTTCCTTTGTTGGCAGAAACACCCAATGTGATTCGTTTTAAGGGTGATGTGCCAGGCTATATTTTAATTCCTCATATCATCTTTATGTTTTTTGCCATGATGCTATCCAATCTTGCGGGTTTGTTGGCTGGCTTTAAGATTGACAAAGCTCGCTTATGGGCGTTCATAACCTTTGTTGGTATTTTGTGCGGAGGTATGATACTGGGACCGATAGTTCAGAAATTTGCCTTCAATGAATTTTGGACAGGTGTGCCTTATGGATGGGATTTGACGGACAACAAAACGCTGATAGCATTTGTAGCATGGATAATTGCATTACTTGCAAATCGAAAGAAGTTTCGTCCGGGATATATTATTGCGGCAGCAATCGTAACGTTGGCAATATTCTCAATTCCGCATAGCATGTTTGGCTCGCAATTGAACCATGCCACTGGTGCCGTAATGACAGGAAAATAATATGTT
>CAIWVT010000364.1 GCA_903916135.1 uncultured bacterium | reverse complement strand
CGCTGGTGAAATGAGCGAAATGAAAAATTAAAAATGAAAAATTAAAAATGAAGAGAAATTTTTAAATGAGATAAGTTTTTATCCCGTTCTAATAAAATATTTTTAAGAGTACAAGTATGAAAATAACCTACGACCCTCGCTATAATATCGCCTACATACAGTTGCGCGAAAAAAACCATGCCAAAGTTGATTCCATCAAAGTTAGTGAAGAACTTATCATTGATATTAGTGCCGATGGAACCGTTTATGGAATTGAACTTCTGAATGCCAACCAACAGTTGCAAAACAAACAATCGCCGCATCTTTTATTTATAAATGAAGCAACAGGCGAAGAAAACCAAATGAATTTGCACAACATGGCAAGCGAACCTCAAGAGGTGTATAATAAGAATAGTAAAAAGTAAATTTCATTGAGTTAATTAGTCAATTGAATTAATTCGGACGGGAAGTGAAAAAGGGGAATGTTGCGTTGGTGAGATGAGCGATTCTACCCTACGAAACCCGACATGTCGAATTACGAATACCTTCCTCTCTGTGTATCTCTTTTTTCTCCGTGAAGCTCTGTGTAACTTTTTTTATTGAAATGAACAGAGTATCATCCTAAAAGCCTAATTGTCTAAAGCCTAAAACCCTAAAACGGCTCCTCCAATTCAAAGTCCGGTCTATAGCTTTGGTGGCTGTCCATCTCTTGCAGCCACCCGTTCACCATTCCCAATTGTTCCATTTCGGCTACAATGCTGTCATATTCCTCTTGCGAAAGCGTTCGGTTGAGCGGGGCGCGATGTGCTGCTTTTGCTGTAGGGAAATATTGCGCCATGAGCGACACATGCACCTTGGGCGAAAGTTCGCGGGCTATCCAACGCAGCACCTCCAAACTGTTGTCCACATGTCCGGGCAACACCAAATGGCGCACCACCAAGCCCCATTCCGCCTGATGCGCATCGGCATAATGCAGCGCGGCGCCTTTCTGCCGATACATTTCTTTGATGGCTTGTTGGCTCACCTGCACATAATCCTCCGCATGAGAATACGCGGCAGCAAGTGCGTTGCTCCCATATTTCATATCGGGTAAATAAACATCAATATATCCTTCCAATTCCCGCAAAACATCCACCTTGTCGTAGCCATTGGAGTTATACACAAAGATGGGCTTAGGTTGGCGATGCTCAAAAGCCTTAATCACCGAAAGCATTTGCGGAATTTGATGCGAGGGACTCACAAATCCTATAGCTTGGCAGCCCGCATCCAAACACGTCTGTATGGCAGCCAACACCTGCTCGAAACTCCAAATATATTGGTCGTTATGGATGCTGTTGGTGCTTATCTGATGATTTTGGCAATAGATACACTGCAAATTGCAATGAGCAAAAAACACATTGCAGATGCCGTTCTCACCGCTAATGGCAGGCTCTTCACCGCGATGAATCAATATACTTGATATGTTGTACTGATAATCCGTTTGGCAATAGACTCCCCTACCGACAAAGCGGTTGGAGTGACAATTTCGGGGACACAAGGTGCAATTCCGCAATGCGGCAAACGAAATATCCATCAACGAGAGCTACAGGCTTTTCACAAATTCGGTAGAAAACATAAAGCGAATACCAAGGTTGAATTGCGGACGGAAGGTGTTGTAGTGCATCAAATTTATTTTTGCCCAATAAATAGAGCCTAAAATATCCACTGCCACATTATCGTTGAACTGAAACTTGATGCCGGGCGTAACGAAAGCCCCGATGCCCAAACCGCCTTCGTGCACCTTATATTCTTGCAATTGGGTGTTGGGCACATACGGCTGACCGCCATAAATGTTGATGATGCTATATTCTAAAGTTTTGATAGCAATTTTATTTTCAACCACACGGGTATTGTTCAAATTGAAACCGCCTTCCAAAAAGCCATAAATCTTGGGCGCAAAATACATCTGACCACTCACACCTATATCAATGTTGATGCGTTGCTCTTTGCCCCAAATCTTACAATCTAAAGTATTAACGGAGTCCGAATACCCGCTCGGCATATTACCAATTTTCAAGGTGAACATATCCGATGCGGTGAATTTCATATAATTAAATTGCACGAAAACACCGATGTTGTTGTTAAAATTCTTTTTCAGGATGAAACCGATGGCGGCAGCAGGATTGTATCGCATCTTGGTGGGCATGCCTACTATGGAAAAAGTGTCGTTCAGCACCCGTCTGATGTCTGCTCTGTTATAGGAATTGTTGAGAATATAACTCAGCGCATTCTGATTGCCTTCAGCACCATTATAAAAGTTCGCCTGATATTTATTGGCAAAGGCTGCCCCGATATTGATACCAAAGCCCCATGATTTGTTTTGCTTCACAGGTTCCTCATCCTCATGTGCTCTCTGAGAAAATCCCAACGAAATGTTGAAAAATAGCAAGGCGAAAACCATAGCCCGAATTAATTTTATCTTCTTAATAATCATTTCATAAAATTTACGTTATAAATAATAATGCAAAAATAATGTCTTTTATTGTACTATCATGTCAAAGTTTTTTATTATTTTGCACAAAAGTTTTTATGAAGAAGATTTTAACCATAATATTATTGCTGATTTCCTTGTCAAATCTAAGCGCGCAGGATTCCACCGAGGTGAAATACCTTGTTAATAACCCAAAAATTTCCATCAGTGGTTTTGGAGGAATATTAAGCGAAACTTCCATTTTGAACCATGGAATATCCGAATCTGTAGGCGCAGGAGGTGCGTTGACCATTACGGATTATTTTTTTATTGGCGGATATGGATTCACTTTGACTTCCAATAATTATGTTACCGATTTGGTGATTCCGCAAGATCATCCCTTGGATTCGAGTTTTGTGGGTCAGAAACTTCGCACCAACTTTAGCCATGCAGGTATTTGGGTAGGTGGAATTTTATTTCCAAAGAAACGCTTTCACGTTGGTCTAAGCACACGAATTGGTTGGGGAACTGTCCATTTGGAGAAAGCCGACGTGGCGTATGTGAACAATGCCAACTTCCTTTTGGACTACACCAACAACAAAGTTTTCGTAGTAACACCTCAACTTGAATTTGAAGTGAACATAACGAGTTGGCTCAAATTTAATTTGGGCTTAGGCTATCGTTATGTTTCAGGTGTGAACTTTGACAGATTCAAATCCTTTAATTTTAACACGCCGCAGGTAACTATAGGCTTATATTTCGGCGGATTTGCCTCCAAAGATAAAGAGGATGAAGTAACCCCAAACACCGAACCCGACACAGAACAATAATACAATTAATTACATTTACAAACACATATTAATGAAATGAATTTTACGCAGCATGATTTTGATGAAATCAGACCTTATAACGATTCGGAAGTAAGCAATGCCATTGGCGATCTGGTTCGCGACACAGATTTCATAACGTTTTTACGCTATTTATTTCCTGATTTCAATAGAGCTGAATTTATCAGAAATTTTAAAAACATCAATAACATCTATGATTTTCAGTCAAAGTTTGCCGCCGCAGCTTTGAAGGTCATAATTGAAAGAAGCATCACAAGTCTCACCTGTAGTGGTGTCGAGCTTTTAAACAAAGAGAAAGCCTATCTCTACTTATCCACCCACCGCGACATCGTGTTGGATTCTTCCTTGATGAACTATTTGTTGTTCGAAAACGGACTGCAAATTTCTCAAACTGCCATAGGCGATAACCTTTTTGTATCACAAATGGTTACCCATTTATTGAAATTGAATAAAAGTTTTACGGTGAAGCGCAACATACCCCCGCGAGCTTTTTATGATTATTCTAAACTGCTTTCAGCATATATTGCTGATGTTATCGTAAACCAAAATTCTTCCGTTTGGCTTGCCCAGCGAGAAGGAAGAGCCAAAGATGGCGACGACAAAACTCAATATGGTTTATTGAAAATGTTGGTGATGAATGGCGAAAAAAATTGGAAAGAAGCTTTTCATACACTCAATGTAACACCTGTGGCTGTTTCCTATGAATACGACCCCTGCGATATGATGAAAGCCTTAGAAATCTATGCCGTAACCAACGATTTGAATTTCCAAAGAACGCATGACAAAGACCTTGTGAGTATGTTAACCGGAATTCAAGGATACAAAGGCAGAGTGCATGTAGCCTTCGGCGAAACCATCCTCGAAAGTCATGAAGAAACACCGACCCCAATGAACGAATGGTTGAAGAATATGGCTGAAACCATAGATAGACAAATCTATTCGATTTATAAATTGTGGAGCACGAATTATATCGCTTATGATATACTCAATGAAAGCGATATGTATGAGGAAAACTATTCTGCGGAAGAAAAGATGAAGTTTCTGAAATATATGAATGAGAAATTGACGAAAGTGCCTGCTGAGTATAACAAAGAAGAAGTGTTTCGGATTGTTATTTCTATGTATGCGATGCCGGTGAAGAACAAAATGGAGGTCAAGAACTAATTAATAAGATTGATTGCCTGAGATTAAAAGACGTCTATAATTTAAAAACCTAT
>CAIWVT010000363.1 GCA_903916135.1 uncultured bacterium | reverse complement strand
CGCCGTATTCGAAGTGGACGCCACAGCAACTTGCGTTTCAATCCGAATCAAATCTCGGCTTATTATGGGGGCTGATAGCGTGGTAAACATAAAATCTACTGTGTTCAGAGGCTATATGTCAAAAAGTAATATAGTACCCGACGAAGGAATTGTCAATGGTTACAGAGCACTCCAAGCTGAAAGCAATGAATAAAATATTAAATCAAAAATCAGTCGAGGCTTGCTATACTGCGGGGCGAATCGAAGCCGTTTCCTGTCCTAATACAACAAGAACTGCACTGTCCAAAACCTCGCTGCTCCGCTGATAGCAAGCCTTTGTTAGCCACTGTGCATTAATTATTTTTTATTTATATCTACTGTCCAAATTGGCTGATTTGTCTATGTAAAACGAATTGAAGTTTCCTAGAATTCTGGTATATATTCATAAACATAATCTGCACTTTTTATTTCAGGTAATGATTTTAGTCGGTCAATCCATATTTTTTCTTGACCATAAGTAATATATATTAATCCGCTTCTATTATATCCATCTCCAGCGTCAGGCATTTCAATTAAATGTTCGTGGACAACAATGCTGTCCCATTTTATAAAATTATTGTCAGAAAAGTTTTGAAAAACAAAATTATTAAATCTGGTAAAAGTATCTCCTGTTTTCTTAAAAACATTAAAGTTTGTTACGTAAGGTTGACTAAGAAACAGGTAATGATAGTAAAGCATGCTGTCAGCAGGGATAGTTTTGGTATAATAGAAATTACTCAATAAATAATTGTCTATACCCTGCTGCAGAATTGTCTGATAAATGCTTTCTAAGGTCACGTTATTTTTAATGATAAATTCTACCTGTCCATAAATAATTTTTGGTTTTTCAAAACGGCTGTCACGCTTACAAGCTGTCAATAAGATTGAAATTGTTACAAATACAGCAAATAATATTTTTTGATAATTTGTTATCATAATCATGGTCTGTTTTGCATTGTGGCTAACTAAAATCTTAAATCAAAAATCTTAAATCCCAATTATTCCACCAAGGTAACATTCCCCTTATAGGCGTGGAACCTGCGATTGATATCATAGAATGAAACATACCAGGAATAAACCCCTTCAACAGGTGCTTTGCTACCCAATTTGCCATCCCAACCTTCTTTCATATTTTGAGTGCGGAAAATCTGTTTGCCCCATCTATCATAAATACGCATTTCAAAAGTTCCTCCATTAATTCCCTCACCCTGAGATATGAATACTGGATTTTTCCCATCGCCATTGGGCGTGAAAGCATTCGGGATGTAGAAAGCAAAATTAGGTTCCACATACACTTCTCTATAAGCCGTGTCTTTACAGCCATATTCCGAAGATATGATCAACACTTGATGGAAAATTCCTGTGTCGGCATATACGTGAGTTGGATTTTGCAGTGCCGAAGTGTTTGACCCCGGATGCATAGCATCACCAAAGTTCCAATTCCAAAAAGCAGCACCCGTAGATTGATCGGTGAACCAAACTAAGGCTTCCAACTCGTTCACAACATTAGGAGTTACGCTAAATTCAGCCGAAGGAATAGCATGAGTGATGATATAGGATGGTTTGGTAATTGCATTTTTGCATCCATTGCTGCTAACAACTGCTAAAGTAACATCATACACGCCAACATCCCCAAAATAATGCGTAGGATTTTGCAAATAGGAGTAATCACCGTAGGTGATATTATCCCCAAAAGTCCAATACCATTGGTTCACTGCGGGGGTGGTCAGGTCGGTGAAATCCACCCTCAAACCTTGACAACCTTCAATGGTATCTCCAATAAAGTCGGGAACAGGCAAAGGATTCACCTCTAAGGTGTAGGATGTAGAACTGATGCAGCCGTTATTATCGGCTATGACCGTATAGGAGGTCGTTGTATCGGGAAATGCAAAAGGCTCTTGCACCGCAGGGTTCGAGAGTGTAGTGGTTGGTGACCATGCATAGCTTGTAGCCGCTCCATTACACGTAAGTTTGCTTGTATCGCCAATACAAATATGCGCCGGATTGGACGTAATTGAAATATTCGGACCTGTGGTAACCGTTACCGTAACCAAAGCAAAACCTGAACATCCGCCTGCTGTCCCTCCTACCGAATACGTAGTGGTTGCAATAGGTGATGCTACAACTGTTGCTGCCGTGTCTGACGAAAGTGTTGCGCTGGGCGTCCACATATAGGAAGTGCCGCCGTTTGCAGTTAAACTAACCGACGTGCCCGTGCAAATGGAAGCACTTGATGGCGTTACCGAAACCGTTAAACTTGAATTTATAAACACCGTTACGGTTGTGGAACCTGTACATATACCTGTAGTACCTGTAACGGTATAAGTGGTTTGTGTTATTGGATTAACAGTAACGGACGTTCCTGTCAAATTTACAGGCATCCACACGTAGGTGGTTCCTCCTAATGCTGTGAGGGTAGAATTCGCACCCGGACAAACCGTAGCAGGAGATGCAGTAGCCGATAATACCAAGTTGGAGCTTATCACCACATTGGCACTCCCCGAACATGTCCCTACGCAATTAGCATCCGAAGTGGCTGTAGCAGTATAAACGCCCGTAGCGGTTGCATTAACCGTAAAGGGTGATGTAGTTACCATTTGGGTAACAGGCGTTACTCCATCCGTATAAGTTAAACTCCAAGGTCCTGTACCTGTAAATGTAAATATGACGGGCACTGACATGGCACCGCCGGAGCATATAGAACCTCCGCCACTCACCGTAACGGTCGGATTGGCATACACCGTAATCACATGAGTAACTGTGGTAGTACATGGAACCGTGCTTGTCGTAGTGAGCGTAACTGTGTAAGAGCCCGGCGTGGTATAAAGATGTGTCGGATTGTGCACTGTTGTTGTGGGCGAGCCATCGCCAAAGTTCCACGTCCACCCATTTATTACTCCACTTGTTGAGGTAGATTGATCTTGGAAGCTTGCGGTTTGTCCGGCACAAAGGTCTAATCCAGTAAGTCCATTTGTCAAAGTAAATTGGGCAATATCAGCATTAGGAATAATAGCAGACATATTGTCCACCAACAAATATTGACCATCCGTGCATGGAGGAGTTGTTGTTGTGATAACAAACAATATGTGATCCCAATTTTGACTAGGCGTGAAACTAAGGTTATAAGTAATCCAAGCTGAATTTGAAATGATAGGTGATGTCCAAAGCAATTCAGCCATATCGCAACCGGAATTCACACCCGACATACCGCCCCAACATTGCAGTTCGGCGCAATAAGGAGGAAGAATAATCCCTGTAGCAGGGTCGGCAGAAGCCATAGTTGCAAGGTCAATTGTGAAGTTATAGGTAGTTCCTGCAATCATCGGCGAACTCAAGGTTTGTCCTGCACCTTCTTGCCAGCCTGTGCTGGGTTGATAAACCAAACCTAAATAAGATGAACCATTGGATGGCGGCAAAGTGCAACCCCATGACCCGGGTTGTGTATCAGGCGTTACACCGGGCATACATATATCCCATCCCGTTGGAGTGATGTACGGTTGAGGGGTGCCTTCAAAGGAAGGATTATTCACCGTAAGGGGTGTGCCTCCGCACTGTGCATTTGTTATTGTATGCAACGTAATTAGTAAAACAAGGAGTAAAAGTGTTTTTTTCATGGTAAAGAATTTATTTCAATTTTATTATTTTGTTTTAGCAGGAACATTGGTTTTTACTGTTTCGATTTCTGAAACAGCAAAGCGTACATTGTCCACATAAATATGACTGATACCTGCGTTTTTAAGTAGTTTGCTGAAAACAGCTATTTTTGTTGCTCTTTCAAAAACGATGAGTGCTTTTCTTTGATTCGTATTTTGGATTACGTCAGATATACTCACCGACACCACAAACTTTTTTCCTTGAAATTTATTGACGAAATCAGATACTTGTTGTTGCGTTAACAAACCTTCAACACTAAAACTGAACACTTTTTGGCTCACTGCATTCAAACTCGCAATATTTCCATTACTTTGACGAGTAAATTTTAATATAGTTTCGTGCGTCGCATGTTGACCGAAACTAAAATAAGAGGTTGATAATAAGAGAAGAAGAAAAATAAAAAGTCGCTGAATAAATAATTGAAGTTTCATATCAATATGGATTAAAAAAAAACATAAAAGGCATAACACAATATATAACGTCAAAATTAGAAAATAACTTGGTACTAATGAAAATAAATGTAAAATAATTTTCATAATTGATTTTTTACTTATATCTGGCGATTATATTCGGAAGTTTTTATACCTTTGTGAATTATTTCTAATAAAATATCTTTTTAAAATAAGCGTTTAGGAAAAGCGAAAATGAATAAAATGTTATGCTCCGAATGAAAGTAAGTTTATATACCTTTCTTGTATTAGTTTTATACTGTTCCTTGTTATCGTATGGACAGTCAGGTAAGGCAACGCAATTTGCCGCTACTTCGGTGTTGGCTGATGGCGATTGGTTTAAAATTGCTACTATGAATGATGGCGTTTACAAACTCACCTATCAAAATCTTGTTGACTTAGGTCTCCCCCAGCCTATTAAATCTTCTGATTTCAGATTGTATGGAAATGGTGGTGCCATGCTGCCCGAAGCCAACGCAGCATTTCGCTGTGATGATTTGATTGAGAATGCTGTTTTCATAAATGACCAAGGCGATGGATACCTGAATCCGGGCGATTATATTTTGTTTTATGGACAAAGCACCGCCCATTGGAATAAGCAAGCTGAGACTACATTCAAGCATACCAAAAATCTGTATTCCGACAGTACCTATTATTATATAACATTAAAGCCAGGGACTCCAAAACGCATTTCGTCTTATCCTCTTATTTCTTCGGCTGCCGACACCACTGTTGATGCCTCCGATTATTATGGTGCTCATGAACTCGATTCATTAAATTTAATAAATACGGGTAAAGAATGGCTGGGAGAAGTGTTCGATCAAGTATTGACACATAATTTCACGTATGTGATTCCCAATGTAGATAAAACAAAGCAGATGCACATTGATTTCTCGGTGTTCGTACGTTCACTGGTGGAGAGTGCATTTCAGATTTCAGTGAATGTGAATACTGTTATTGATACGATTATGCCGATTGATGGTAATATCAATTCTGATTATGCCAAAATCCAAATCATTTCAATGAACTTTATTCCCCTATCCGACACCTTGAATATTCATATTTCGTACAACAAACCTGAAGAGGCTTCAATCGGATGGCTTGATTATTTTGAAATAAATGCTGTGCAGCATCTCAACTTCTTTGGCAATCAATTTCTTTTTAGAAATATAGGTACAGAAGGAAAAGCAATCAGTCAGTTTGATATTTACAATTCAGGCAGTTCGTTGAAAGTTTGGCTGCCCGAAACGAATGGGGGGTTGAGTGAAATGAACCTAACGAATGTTTCGGGAGTAGCTTCTTTCAAAGCTTACACAGATAGTTTGCTTAATTTTATTGCTTTCGATGAAAATAATACGTTTGCACCTATACTTATTGGAAATGTTCCAAACCAAAACCTTCACGCATCGCCTCAAGCGGATTTGATTATCGTAACTCATCCTGATTTTGTTTCTCAAGCCAACGCCATTGCGGATTTTCATCACAACAACGATTACATGAACGTTATTGTGGCAACAACCAAACAAATTTATAATGAGTTTTCCTCCGGCAAACAAGATGTGGCAGCCATTCGCGATTTTGTCCGCATGGTGTATGGACTGAGTGGAAGTGATACGACACACCGACTCAAATATCTACTGCTGCTAGGCGATGGTTCTTATGACATGAAAAACAGAGTTGCTCCTAACACCAACTATATTCCAACATGGCAAACAGACAACTCCGTGTTACCGACCTCCTCTTATGTTTCTGATGATTTCTTCGGCATGTTGGATTCTCTTGAAGGAGTTGACCTATTCGGAAATCTGGATATAGGTATTGGCAGGTTGCCTGTTGGGTCAGTTGATGAAGCCAATGTTCTTGTTCAGAAAATTATTCGTTATGGCACGAAAAAAGACTTACTTCCCAATTCGTATGAAAATAATTTAGTTTCCAATTATGACCCGTGGCGCAATGAAGTATGCATTATTGCTGATGATGAGGATGGCAATCTTCATTTGAAACAAGCTGAAAACCTTTGTTTAGTGTTGGATTCGCTCAATAGAAATGTGAATATCCACAAAATCTATTTAGATGCATTTAAGCAAATATATACACCTTCAGGACAAAAGTTCCCTGATGTGAATGATGCCGTGAATAAAATGATTTCGCAAGGTGCTTTAATGATAAATTATATCGGACACGGCGGTGAAAACGGTTTAGCAGCAGAAGGGATTCTGACTATGGGAGATATTGGAAAATATGATAATTTTTATTGTTTACCCGTATTTGTAACTGCCACTTGCGAGTTCAGTCGCTATGACAATCCCGCATTTGTTTCGGCTGGTGAAAAGATTTTATTGAACCCAAATGGAGGTGGCATTGCTTTGTTTTCAACCACACGCGTAGCGTATGCTCATGCCAATGAAATTGTCAACAGAAATTTGATTAAAACTGCTTTTACGAAAAACTTTGCAGATAAAATTCGCTTTGGCGACATCGTGAAACAATCAAAGAACTTATGTGCTCCGGGTGTCTATATGCAAAACTTCACTTTGTTGGGCGACCCTGCACTTTCATTGGCTGTTCCCGAATTCAAAATTGTTACTCAAAACGTGAGTGTGGACACTACAAAATCTGTTAGCGATACCTTGCACAACGAGGATGTTATTACTATCTCAGGATTCGTCAGCGACAATGCTGGCAACAAACAAACATGGTATAATGGCAAAATATATCCAACCGTTTTCGACAAGCCGACCAATTGCAACACCTTGGCAAATGATGCAGGCTTGAGTTATGTCCAAAGTTTTGAGACGCAACAATCCATTTTATACAAAGGCAATATCAGTGTAGTGGATGGTGAGTTTTCCTTTTCCTTCTTTGTTCCGAAAGATATAAGTTTTGCTGATGGCTATGGAAAGATAATCTATTATGCAAAAAATGCAGACTTTGACGCAGGTGGCGTTACAGATAGTCTATGCTTCATAAACAATGGCATCATAAACAACCCTGACATATTGGGTCCTGACATTACACTGTACATGAATGATAAGAGTTTTATCGCCGATGGCGAAACAGATTCAAATCCTTGTTTATTAGCTTTTCTGCACGATACTAGCGGCATCAATAGTTGCGGAATCAACTTGGGGCATGAGATTGTTGCTGTTTTGGATGACGATTTAAGCAATCCTTTTTATTTGAACGATAACTATATTCAAAATTCTGATACCTATACATCAGGAGAAACATCCTACCACTTCTTAGGTTTGAGTTCGGGGGAACATAAAATCACTTTAAAAGCATGGGATTTGCTCGACAATTCATCAGAAAAAGATATTACGTTTAGCGTTTTAGGTGCAGGAAACATGAATTTAGGTGGCGTTTATAATTATCCTGACCCAGTGAGTGACTACACCTATTTTTATATAGAACACAATTTAAGCGACAATATGATGTTTCTTAAAATTGTGGTGTATGATATCACCGGAAAAGCCGCAGCGGAAATTCAAAGAGATATTATTCCGGGGGAATACCTGCCCATTAAAGTCTATTGGAACGTATGTAGCACTAATGGTGAACGTCTGTCGAAAGGCTTTTATACTTACACCATCACTTTGTCGGATGACAACGGAAAAATCAGACAACAATCAGAAAAACTCATCATCATAAAATAAAAAAAGAAAAACTCGTTATTGTAGTATTAGAAAAATATATCTGAAACAATATACTATACAAATAATCGTTATTTTTGCAGTCAAATTAAAAGCACACAACCAAAAATGAAAAAAAACATTGTATTATTAATAATTTTAGTAGTGCTAACTTCTAAAGTTTTCTCACAAGCATCTGAGTATTATAACAATCTTAATACCTTAACCACTGCAGTACCTTTCTTACTTATTGCTCCTGATGCTCGCGGGGGCGGCATGGGTGATGCAGGAGTTGCTTCGTCGCCAGATGCAAATTCGCAACACTGGAATGCAGCTAAATATGCATTCATTGATAAAGATTTTGGTGTTTCGGTTTCGTATGCACCGTGGTTGCGCAAATTAGTAAACGATATTAATTTGGCATACTTAGGAGCTTACAAAAGAATCACGAAACGTCAGGTGGTTGCTATGTCCTTACGGTATTTCTCTTTAGGAAATATTGCATTTACAGATATTAATGGCAGTTCCATTGGAAATTATAAGCCCAATGAGTTTGCTATAGATGTTTCTTATGGGTATAAATTCACCAATACACTTTCAGGAGCTATCGCTTTGCGCTATATCTACTCAAATCTAACAGGAGGTATAAGTGTGGCAGGTGCAGCCTCAAATCCAGGTCAGGCTGCTGCTGCTGATGTGAATATTTATTATGAGAAACCTATCAAAGTGAGCAAAATGAATACTACCGTTGCTTTTGGCTTAAACATTTCTAATATAGGCAATAAAATATCTTATACTGAAAACCTCGATAAAGATTTTATCCCAACGAATTTACGCATTGGTGCTTCCTATCTGATGAATTTTGATAAGCATAATAGTTTGGGCATTATGCTCGATTTGAATAAATTATTGGTACCCACACCTCCTGTTTATTTGCTTGATAGTACCGGAAAGTTTGTGTTAGACGGTAATAACAATAAGATTATTGAACACGGAAAGAATCCTGACGTTCCTATTGTTAGAGGTATGTTTCAATCCTTTTATGATGCGCCGGGAGGTTACAGAGAAGAACTAAAAGAGATTAATTATTCGTTCGGAATCGAATATTGGTATGATAAACAATTCTCAATACGTGCGGGCTATTTCAACGAAAGTAAAACCAAAGGAAACCGTAAATATATTACCGTTGGTGCAGGCTTGCGCTATAGCGTTTTTGGTTTGGATTTTGCTTATTTGGTTCCTGTGACACAACGCAACCCATTAGAAAACACCCTTCGTTTCTCCTTGCTTTTCAACTTTGATAAAATCAAAGGCAAGAAAGATAAAGACGACAACACCATAAAGAAAAATGAGTAGAATAGGCTTCGGGTTTGATACGCATAAACTCGAAATTGCCTCCGATTTATTCTTAGGTGGAGTAAAAATCCCTTCTGACAAAGGCGCTATCGGTCATTCAGATGCCGATGTATTGATACATGCCATCTGCGATGCGCTATTAGGTGCCGCTAACTTAGGCGACATTGGCACCCATTTCCCTGACACGGACGCACATTATAAAGGTATAGACAGTAAAATCCTCCTTAAGGAAGTCATCGCTTTATTGAACGAGAAAGGCTTCCACATTTGCAATATTGACACCACCGTTTGCCTCGAGAAACCGAAGATTGCTCCTTTTATCCCATCCATAAAGAAAAAATTAGCGGAAGTGATGGGCATACCCGAATTCGACATATCCGTTAAGGCAAAAACATCCGAAAAGCTTGGGTTTATTGGTCGCGAAGAGGGCATTTCTGCCTACGCAGTGGTGCTGATAGACTAAGCCGTCGCGAAATTCTTATCCGCTAAGGTTATCACTTAAAAAATCGTTCGTGGAAGTTCACAAGATATAGCTTCCGTGTGGCTCGTGTGACGGCGGTGTAGAGCCAACGCATATATTCGGTGTTTATCATATCGTCGGTGAGGTATCCTTGCTCCACAAACACATTTTGCCATTGCCCGCCTTGGGTTTTGTGGCAGGTGAGCGCATACGCAAACTTAATTTGGAGCGCATTCAGATATGGGTCGTTGCGTATCAGATTCAAACGCTTGTATCGCTCAGGGATGTGGGCATATTCGTTGGCTATGAGGTTGTATAGTTTCTTGAAATCGGTGTAAGACATTGCGGGCGACTCCGTTGTTAGGGTGTTCAGCAGGAGTTTCACGTCGAAATCTTTCTCTTCGGGATAGTCGAGGAGGCGTATGGTGGCATCGGCGAACTGAAATTCGTCGCCAAAGGTCTCTATGTTTTTGATGCGGAGAATCTCGGCAATGTCGCCATTGGCAATGAAACCCGCTTTCGACTTCTTGGAAATCCAAAAGTAATTGTTTTTGACTATCATGATCTTGTCGCCGGCGTTGATTTCGCCTTCGCGGAAGAGGATTCTTCGTCGTATCTCATTGTTATAGAGGTTGGCTCTTTTGTTGGAGCGACATATCACGATAGTTTCATTATCGTCGGAGTTGGAGTAGCAGGTGTTGAGCATATCTTCCAAATCGGCGCCGTTGATGGACACCACGTCCTTGAATCCGTAGGTTTGGAAGAAGTTTTTGGAGATATCTTCAGCATGAATCAAGGTGCGGATGTAGGTGGCGTTTGCCAATATGCCCGATTCTTCGGCTTGGCGGACGACTTCGGTGAGTTCGAAGAGGTCGGTGGAGACATGGAAGCTCGTGCGGAGATATTCTTGATTGAGCGCGGGACTTATGTCGGTGCCCACGGGAGGCAATTGGGCGCTGTCGCCCACAAATATCAAAGAACAGTTGATGCCCGAAAAGACGAACGTCAACAAATCTTCCAACAAATTGGAGGACGGAAACAGGGAGTTGTTGACCGACATCTCGCCCGCTATCATCGAAGCTTCGTCCACCACAAAAATGATGTTCTTGCTTTTGTTCTCGCGCAGCGAAAGACTGTAGCCCGAGTCGTCTTCATTGGTTTTGTATATCGCTTTATGGATAGTGTAAGCTCGGTCGCCCGAATAGGACGCCAACACCTTAGCCGCTCTGCCTGTGGGCGCTAACAACACCGTGCGCAGCCCCAAAGACGACACTATCTTGACCAAAACACTCACCAAAGTAGTTTTGCCCGTGCCCGCATATCCCTTCAACATAAATATCCGATTCTCCGCCTTGCTTGTGATAAACTCCGACAGCTTCGCGATAGCCTGCGCCTGATCTGACGTAGGCTGATGGGGGAAGTTGGTGGTGAATAATTGGGCGACTTTTGCGGGAGTCATGGAGTGACTTAGTTAATTGGGTTAATTAGGTTGATTGGTTAATTCGTTGATTAGGTTAATTGAGTTAATTGGTCAATTCGTTATATCGTTCAGGGTGTTCATTACTTCAAGCCGCCCCTCTCTTATTCGTAATTCGTAATTCGCAAATTCGTAATTCGTAGAGGCTAAACCTGCAATATCCTCCTCAAATCTAAATTCTCAAATCTAAAATCTAAAATCAAGAATTCTCCCGCTCCTTCTTCTCTTTGAGGCTGCCTTGGAAGAGTTCGAAACGCACGAAGCGGCAATCTAAAGGTCCATTAAATAAAGGTATCTTCTTGGAGGGTTTCAGTCCGACGAATTTCAACGCATCGAAATGGGAGGAGATGATCCACGCGACGTATCCGGCGCAATTTCTCTTGAGGGTATCTCCTAAGTCGCGATACAACTGCACGATGTCGTCGGGTTGGAGGCGTTCGCCATAGGGCGGGTTGGTGATGATGAAGCCTTTTTTCTTCGGGAAATTAAAGGTGCGAAAATCGCTTTCGTAGAGGGTTACATCTTTATGCAATTTGGCGTTCACGAGGTTGGCTTGCGACACCGCGATAGCCACTTCGGACACATCGCAACCCACAATTTGGCAATCGAATTCGCAAATTTTATCATCGGCATCGCGTTTCACCTGTTGCCACAGTTCGGCGTCGAAATTGTTCCAATTTTGGAATCCAAATCCCCGGCGATAGTAGCCTGCGGGGATGTTTCCGGCTATCATGGCGGCTTCCGAGAGCAGTGTGCCGGAGCCGCACATCGGGTCGTAAAGGTCTGTTTTCCGGTCCCAACCGCTCAGGAGTATCATGCCGGCAGCCAACACCTCGCTGAGGGGAGCCATGCCTTGTTTGATGCGATAACCGCGACGATGCAAGGAGCCGCCGGAGCTGTCCAAAGCCACCGAACACTCATGTCCGCGGATGTGGATATGGATTTTGATGTCGGGATTTTCCAATTCAACGCTCGGGCGCCGATTGAATTTGTCGCGGAAATAATCCACGATGGCGTCCTTGCAATAGAGTGATACATAGTGCGAATTGGTGAAAATCGAGTCGCTCATCACGGTGTCAACCGACATCGTTTTGTCGTCCGTGAACACATCTGCCCACTCAAATTCTTTTATTTTTTCAAAAAACTGTTCTTTGTCGCGAAATTTGAACTCCAAAACGGGCATCAGGATGTGGAGGGCGGTGCGGCAGCAATAATTGGCGGCATACATCATCGCCAAGTCGCCCGTGAAGGACACTGCGCGATGAAGCACCTCAATCTGTTTGGCACCAAGGGCTTGCAATTCATCGGCAAGCACCTCTTCCAAGCCGAATTGGGTTTTTGCGATATAAGGAATTTGATCCATTTTTATATTTTTGAGCAAAGATACGGAATTTCAGGGAGATTTTGATATGATAAAATAAAAATTGGTAAAATTTAATATTAGAGGGGTTTTCTGTAGATGAATTTTTCTTTTTTGCTGCGCGATATTTGAATGAAATAATGATGTTTTGAGTATGAACAAAAGTAGTTTCGCTTCACGCAAAAGTAGTTTCGCTTCACGCAAAAGTAGTTTTGCACCATGCCAAAGTAGTTTCGCGTCATGCAAAAGTAGTTTCGCATCATGCAAAAGTAGTTTCGCATCATGCAAAAGTAGTTTCGCATCATGCAAAAGTAGTTTCGCGTCGTGCAAAAGTAGTTTCGCGTCGTGCAAAAGTAGTTTTGCGCCATGAAAAAGTAGTTTCGCGTTATGCAAAAGCAACTATTTATTTCATCATTAATATTTCTATTAATCCTCATCTAAATCTAAAAACTTTAAATCTTATTCCTCATTATTAGCTTTTTATAATACATATTAAAGATTGAATCAGTGCTAAATTTACTTAGATTATGAGCTTGGTGTGGCAAAAACAAACTGAGTAGAGGCATGATTTATCGTGACATAAAGGTATCCATAAGCTTTTGTCTTAAGGTTGAAGTCTTATTAACTGCAATTCGGTGCAGGTTTATTCTATCTTATAAATATCAAAAAAAAACAACCTACATAAAAAATATTTCATACTTTTGTTTATTCATTGAAACACCACAGTCCGTATGAAACTATTGATAACCGAAAATATAAAAATCTCGCTCATATCCATCCGCAGCCATTTGTTGCGCACCATATTGACCATATTGATCATCGCTTTTGGCATCATGGCGTTGGTGGGCATATTGACGGCGATTGAATCCATCAAAGGCTCGCTCAACAGCAATTTTGCTCGTATGGGCTCCAACACCTTCAGCATCCGCAACCACGGCATCCGCATGCACGGCGGCGGCAACGACCATGCCAACGACTATCGCCAAATCAGTTACGACGAAGCGCGTGAGTTCAAAGACCGTTTTGTTTTCCCTGCCCAAACCTCTATTTTAACCACCGGAACCCATACGGCAACGGTGAAATATGAATCGGAGAAAACCAATCCCAACATCGCCGTGATGGGCGTTGACGAAAACTACATCGCCACGTCTGGATTCGAAATTGATGATGGCAGAAACTTCTCGGCGCAGGAACTCAGCGATGGCGATTATGTGGTGATTATCGGCAGCGAAATTGTCAAGAAACTTTTTGTGAACAATCAAAACCCAATTGACAAACTGATTTCCATCGGACCTCAAAAATACAAAATCATCGGCGTGTTGAAATCCAAAGGTTCGAGCATGGGCTTCAGCGGCGACCAAAACTGCTTGGTTCCCTTGACCAATTTGCGACAATTTGTTTCGGGCAAAGAACTGTCTTACACGATCAACGTGATGGTGAAAGACCCTTTGCTGATGGACATTGCCATAGGCGAAGCCACAGGTTTGTTCAGTGTGATACGCAAAGTTATCCCCGGCGACAAAATCAATTTTGCCGTAGAGAAAAGCGATAATTTGGCACAGATGCTGTTTGAAAACATTTCCTACGTAACCCTCGCAGCCACCATCATCGGATTGATAACCCTGATGGGAGCTGCAATCGGACTAATGAATATTATGTTGGTTTCCGTCACCGAACGCACCCGCGAAATCGGCATACGCAAAGCGATGGGTGCCACACGCCAAATGATTCGCAATCAATTTTTGATGGAAGCCATCGTCATTGGTCAGCTTGGCGGATTGTTAGGCATTTTGCTTGGCATTTTGATTGGAAATTTGATGTCGTTATTATTGGACAGTAGCTTTGTTATTCCGTGGATATGGATATTCTCGGGTGTGATGCTGTGCATAGTGGTTGGATTGATTTCGGGAATATTTCCGGCGATAAAAGCTGCCCGCCTCGACCCGATTGAAGCACTCCGGTATGAATAACAGTTTGCGTTTGAAATATCGTTGGGCATATTGGGGAGTCATCGTTTTAGTATTTTTTGCTCTTGCAACATCGTGCAACCCGATTCGGAAATATCCGAAAGGCACGTATTTGCTGAAGAAAAACCACATCAACATCAATAAAAATAATCTCGACATCAATGAGATGCGCTCATTGATAAAACAAAAGCCTACGCGTAAGAATTTTGGATTATATATAAATATTCGCTTGTGGAATTACGCCTCCAAAGGCAAAGAAACGGGATTCAAGAAATGGCTAAAGAACACTATTGCTGCCGAACCGATATTGCTCGACACCATATTGACCGAAAGCAGCGTCAGACAATTGAAATATTATCTCGAAAGTCATGGCTATTTCAACTCATTAGTTGAATACAGCACTAAATACCGTAAATGGGGTGCCAGAACAGATTATCTGATTAACACCCTGACTCCTTATAAGGTCAGAAACATCAATTATCTGATACCTGATGCCACCCTGAAAGCCTTTGTGTATGCTGACAAAAACAATTGTAAAATCGTGAGTGGCGAAAACTATAATGTTGATAAGATGGATGGCGAGCGGGATAGAATCACACGGAATCTGCAGAACAATGGTTATTTCTATTTTAGTAAAAGTTACATCAGCTTTTTGGTTGATAGCTCCTTGAATTCGCATCAAATTGATATCTCCATAAAGATTTCGGATGCGATGGGTCCATCCAAAAAGAATCCTGATTCATTGGTCACAGTGAAACACAAAAGATTTACCATCAACAAAATCATTGTCAACACAGATTTCGAACGCGACAGACCTGCCAATACTCACTATGATACCATTCGAGCTATAATCCCGAATCGCGTAAAAACACGTCCGCATAAGGTCTATTATTTCTGCTATCCCAACAAGTTGAAGATTAATCTGCGCACCTTAGCCCAAACTATTTATATTGACAGCAATGATGTGTATAACTACAATGATGTGGATATGACATATAAAAGTCTGTTAGATTTGAAGATTTATCGCTACGTGAACATCGAATTTCAAAGTCTTCCTGACACGAGTGCCGTGGAAGGCAAGATGGATTGTTTGATTAAACTGTCAAAATCTCCCACTCAGGCATTGGCAGTGAGTACCGATGCCACTCATACCGGTGGTGAACTTGGGGTGCAAGCAAGTTTGATTTATACCAACAAAAATATTTTTCATGGCGCCGAAATCTATGATGTAAAGTTTAATGGTGCCGTTGATTTTCAATCATTCAAAAAGAGTACAGGGGTCATAAAACCTGTTATTCCCAATTTATCTTTTATCCATACCATAGAAACAGGATTGGAATTGAACATTAAAATCCCTCGCTTTTTAATGCCGGTAAGGCAATATCGTTTTCCAAAATACTTTAAACCTAAAACCAATATTAATGCCTCATTCAATTATCAAATACGCCCCGAATATGAACGCTATTACGCCATTGGTTCCTTTGGTTATCAGTGGAAAGAAAATCAATACAAGACGCATTACTTAACTCCATTACAAGTGAATTTAGTGAAGATATTCCCCGATTCCACCTTCACCTCTCAAGTGGATTCTTTAAAGGACCGCGCATTGCAGAATACCTTTCGCGACCATATTATCACAGCTTTGGCTTATAGTTTCGTGTATAATAATCAAAACATAAACTTGAAAGAAGATTTCATTTATTTGAAAGCTAATGCGGAGCTTGCCGGTTTGTTGTTTTGGGTTTATAGTAAAATACAAAAGAGACAAGGAGCGTATGAATTGTTCAGCATCCCCTACTCACAATATTATAAAATTGATGCCGATTTCAGATACTATATGTATTTTAATGATAAAAATCTAATGGTTTTCAGAACATACGCGGGTTTTGGTGGTCCATTAGATAAGGAAAATACTTTGCCGTTTGAAAAGAGCTTTTATGCAGGCGGGGCTAACAGTATGCGTGCCTGGCGACTGAAAACCTTGGGACCGGGTTCCTATAAAGATTCTGCTACCTATGCTTTGGATAAAATTGGCGAAATAGGAATGGAATTCAATGTGGAATATCGTTTCCCGATTTATAAGTTTTTACGCGGAGCTGCATTTATAGATATTGGCAATGTTTGGCTAAGAAAGAAAGCCACTTTATTCCCTGGGGGAGAATTCAATATCACAAGGTTCATAGGCGAACTTGCTGTGGACGGAGGGCTTGGCTTGCGAGCAGACTTTGGTTATTTTGTCATAAGGCTCGACGGGGCAGATCGGAAGAGCACACGTCTGAACTCCAGTCACTAAGTTCGAT
>CAIWVT010000362.1 GCA_903916135.1 uncultured bacterium | reverse complement strand
TGACATAAGAATAGTAAATAATTTATTTTATACGAATCTTATTGACATAAGAATAGTAAATAATTTATTTTATACGAATCTTATTGACATAAGAATAGTAAATAATTTATTTTATACGAATCTTATTGAAATAAGATTGATAAATAATAAATTATTTACGCATCTTGTTTCGATCTATTGAGTATAAAATATTTTTATTCCGAATAGTGATTATTATAGGCACGTTCAAAATAAAGTTGCAAAGGTTAACGACTAATGAAATCGATGGAATTATGAATTACGAACTCAAGTTTCGCAAAATCATTTTAGCGAAACATCCTAATTTCAATATCTGCTACCCCATCCCCTATCCTATATTCCTAATCATTATTCTTAGAAATCAACATGGGCAGCAAACCTAAACCATTTTTGGAGTTTTACCGTTCAATTTGACAGTATCAATAACGATTCTCACTTTGGTGCCGAAAGAAACATCGCTGGTGATTTCAATATTTCCGTTCATTTCTTTGATAATTTGGTAGGATATGGACAATCCGAGTCCTGTTCCTTTTCCTTCATCTTTTGTAGTATAGAAAGGTAAGATGATATTGTTGATGTCGTCGTTTATGATTCCTATGCCATTGTCGGCAACTTCAACAATGAGAAATTGATCTTCTAAATAAGAATTGATAGTTATAGTCATATCAAAAATCTCAGATTGTTTGGCTTGTTTATCCATGACAGCATCTTTGGCATTTGCCAACAGATTGATCATGACTTGTTCAAACTTATGCGTATTGCCCAATATTTGCGGGATGTGTTGGTCTAATTGCAAATTTAGTTTTATGCCCAGATGTTTGAATTGCTCAACCACTAATGAGGTGGCACTCTCGATGCTTGCATTAATATCAAAAGCAATCAACACATAATCGTCGTTGTTTCTCGAAAAAGATCGAATGTGGTCAATAATATTTCTTATACGGATAATATTTTCAAATATTTTCTCCGACTTTTTCTTTAGAAATTCAATATCTATAATTTGGGTTTTATCTGCTTCAAAGATAATTTTATCCAACACCATCGAAATAATATTCAAAGGTTGGTTAATTTCGTGAGCAATGCCTGCAGCCATTTGTCCGATATTAGCCATACGGTCGGCATGAATTTGCTTAGCCTCTATTTTGCGTCGTTGCGAAATATCACGCACAATTATCATGAACGACAAAGGCATTCCGCTTAGACTTTGGATGAGCGTGGCACTGATTTCTGCCAGAAACACAGTCTGGTTTTTCTTTCTTATTTTCAGTTCTATATTTTGAACCAAACCTTCACTCAAGGTTCTGTCGAAAATTTCGCGAATGGCATTATTTTCATCGGGAGTAGCTAATTCATTGATGTTTTTACCTATTAGTTGATCTCTGTTTTCCTCGCCTAAGAGTTCTAGGGCAATAACAGAAACTTCGCTAATGCGTCCATCAATATCCAAAATAATGATACCATCTGGAGAAGAATTCAAGAGGGTTCTGTATTTTTCCTCGCTTTGGCGCAGGGCATCTTCGGCATTGCGACGCAGGGTGATGTCGTGAACAACGGTGAACAAAAACTTCCTATCTTGAAGGAATAAAAATTCGGCTGACAGCAGCACTTGTTTGATATCACCATTCTTGGCTCTCAAATTGGCTTCGAGATTTAAAATCTTTTCCCGACCATCAATTTTGATTAAAAGATCCGTCAGGCTCTCCACAGTTAATATACCTAAATCCACAGGTGTTTTGCCAATGACTTCATCTTTATTAAAACCTAAGACCGTATAAAACGCCTCGTTCACCTCAAAATATTGCCCCGTTATAGCATCGGTTAAGCCGCAAGCAGAAGGATTCACATAAAATACTTTCGAGAATTTTTCTTCCGATAATTTTATTGGAGAAATATCTTTGCTTACACCAAAAACAACAGGTTTGTCATCCCACACACCATGTTGCACTCTAGTTTCCACCGGTATTTGCACACCTGCTTTGGTTATAATCGGCACCGGACAATAGTCAGCTTCATTGTTCAACATTTGCACAACAATTTCAGCAGCTTCTGCCCTTCGTTCTTCAGGATGAAGCATCAGAATTGACATTCCAAACAGCTCCTCTTGTGTGTAACCAATTTCATCAATAACTTTCGTGTTGGTATGTACTATATTGCCATTCTGATCGAGCACAAAAAGAAAATCATCTATGGTATTAAAAAAGGTTTCGTAATTTTGATGGGTTTGCTTTAATAAATTTTCCAGTTTTTTCCGCTCTGTGATGTCGTTGATAACGCCAACCAAGAACCTGCTTCCCACAGCATCCGTATATAATGTCTTTCTGGTAATTATGGTGCGAGTTATTCCTAAGCCATCCGTAATATATTCTTCATTGATATTTTCTTTGCCTGTGGCATATACTTCATTGTCTTTTGCTATAAACACCTTATACTGTTCGTTTGGAAAATATTCATAGCCGGTTCTGCCTAAAAGCTCCTCTCTCGATCGTTTATGAAATTCACAGAAGGCATTATTTACCAAGCAGAATTCATGATTATCGTTTTTAACAAAAACTGGCACGGCAATAGAATTTATAATTTTACCCAAATAATCTTTGGATTCTTGAACCATATCTTCCGCAACTTTTCTTTCGGTGATATCTGTAGCTGTTAGCAAACAACGATCACCTGTTTCGGTCACAATTCCTTCCATCAAAATATATCTAGGCACATTGCCTTTAGATTCTATCACTATCTCACACGAACATTTAATTTCTAATCTAAACACATCTTCTAGAAACCGATTAAAGATAGGTTTGGTGTTCTCAGAAACATACATTGCGAAAACGCTATGTCGTATATTTAAGCGCTCTTTACCTAGCATACTAGCGCCTCTGAAGTTTGATTCTAAGATTTTACTATCTTTATTAATGGTAAAATAACCCAAGGGTGCAAAATCATAGAGTTCGGTATATTTGTTAGTAGCAGCTTGAAGATTTTCATTAATAGTAACAAGTTCATTGTTCTGCATTTCAAGTTCTAATTTGAAGTTTTGCAGTACCTCCTCATTTCTCTTGCGCTCGGTGACGTCCCGCACGGTGGTGATAGCTCCTATAATTTCGCCATGCGTATCATATAAAGGTGCGGTTTTGTAGGATGTCCATCCTGACTTTTCTGAAGCAGAAATATAAAAAGGAAAGTCAACCTCTGGGATAGATTCTCCTTTCAAAGCCTTTTGGATATTTTCAACCAACCCTATATCTTTTAGAAAAGGAAATACCTCCAAAGGATGTTTGCCAATGACTTCTTTAGCCTGAATCCCTGACAATTTTTCCATAAATGGATTCCAAACAAGATATTTCATCTTAGCGTCGTAAACAATAATGCCTTCGTTTGCGCTTTGAATGATTTGTTTGTTGAACTGGTTTGATTCGCGTAATGCGTGCTCATTTTTAATTTCCTTAGCCACTCTTTTGATCAGCATGGGTAATATCTCGAGAAATTGATTGTTTTTGATTATATAATCAATGGCGCCAAGCTTCATCATTACCACAGCAATGCGTTCGTCTCCCTGCCCAGTGGTTACTACGAAAGGAGGTAAAGTAAGCTTTTGCAATTTTAGTTTTGTTATAAACTCAGCCCCGTTCATATCCGAAAGACTGTAGTCTAATATCATAAAAAAAGGCTTATGAAGCTTTAGCCAATCGAGTGCTTTTTCAGCACTTAAAATGCAAACAGCTTTATAGCCGCAGTCTTCCACTATTTCGGCAAGCAATTCGATTAAACCTGCATCGTCTTCAATTATTAGTATGGTATTTCTCATCATTCTATTTTTTTGTCTTTACATATTTATATGGAAAAGAACTTTACCTGACGACAAAAGTATAAAAGTTTTGGCAGTAGGGATGAAAATTTATACATAAGGCATGTTTATTCGGATATACAACCCAAAGACAATAATCCCCCCACTAAAGATATTTCATGAGCAGAACAGTAAAAATAAAAATGCAAGACACCTTTTTGGTATTATACCAAAAACAGATCAAACAAAATATACTACTAGTTCATATCAAGTAGCAAAACTAGTTTACTCTAGCAATGCTAGAGCTTTTGGATAAACAATGTTGTTTTCGAGATGAACATGTATGTGCAAATCATCTTCAAATTGGGATAAAAGTTTAAAGGTAACTTGATAGGTGTTGCATCCATCAGGAGGCACCATATAATTGATGCTTAATCTGTTTATTTTGTCCATAGCGCCACCGGCAAATTCATGCTCGCCTTTCATGCGAGTAATCTCAGAATGAATAATGGATTTAGCCTGTTCACTATTATTTTTTAATGCATCTTTTATTGCCGGAAACAAGAGCTCTTCTTCATTTTTCAGATGTTGTAGCAATTCCGTATTTATTTGAGCAAACAGCGATGCAATCTCAATCAATTCAGGATGATGAGCACCATGCACGTCGGCAATCTTTTGAGTATAAAACATTAGTTGAGGCAATAGATTCCGAACAGTTTGATGATGCGTATTGACAATATAATCGCATAAGAAATCTAATTTCCATTCGTTGAAGTTGTGTGTTGCTTCGATTTCAGAACTATCAAGTTCGTTTAGCTTTGTTTCAATTGTCGTTATCAAATTCTTTTTATCAGCACATGCCTGTTGGATGGTTTGATTGCCACCGCAGCAGAAATCAATGCCTGCATTTTTAAAAATAGCGGCAGCACGAAAATCCAATGCTACGATTTCGCCTATTGTTTTTGAGTTATTGTTTTCCTGTTTCATAATGGTTTAATATATATTGCTATTGGTTTTTGTTATATTGAATTTATTCTTCGAGTTTAAAAAAATTACATCGTAAAACCTGATACGTTCTTTGACAATTCTATACTTAACTTTCAAACTTGTGGCTTTATTAATTAATGGTGCCGGCAGAAAGGGATAAATCAATTTGTAAATGATATCGTATGGTATAACATTCAAATCAACAAATAGACTGCCTCAAATCACTCATAATTATTTATTCTTAAAAATAATCTCAAGCAGCCCATCACGAAACTTGTCATCAATTAACTGCCAAAACATGATACCGCCCAATTTATGCTCAACGGCATATTTTGTTTTGAGTGCAATGGATTTCTCATCATCATAGGTGGCGAGTAATCTTCTTTTGATGTTGATGGCATAGGGTGCTTGGGCTATGCTGTCCCAATGTTTCTCGAAACCATTCTTCTCAGCAAGGGTATCTTTCATATATTTGAAGGAGAAACCGTGAGTGAACTCGCAAGGTTTATATAAATCAACTTCATTTCCTTCTTCTATTTTGAAGAAGCGTCCATAGAAGGCGGCACCAATCACCAATTTATTGGCAGGAACTCCTGCTTTCAATAGCATCTGCACTGCATGGTCGGTGGATTCTATTTGCTGTGGAGTTGAATATAGGGGCGTATGATGACCACTCGTCTTGCTATATCCATGTACCAAATCGTAAGACATAATGTTGATAAAGTTTACATATTTAATCACATCATTCCAAGCAATAGATGAATCAATATAGCTGGTGAAACCTCCGGCAGCAAAACTTATTTCAAAGTTTTTGCCATTAGCTTTTCGTAATTCTTTGAGCAGTTGGGTGAAATTATCTTTATCTGCTGCACGGAATGTATGACCGGGAAAACCTTTGATGGCGGGATATTCCCAATCTAAATCAATGCCATCGGTTTTGAAATAATCAGAGGCTGCTTTCACCGATTGTGCAAATTCTTTGCGTCCGATATCTGTATTAAACACATCCGAACAATCTTTGCAACCACTCCAACCGCCCATAGACAAAAGCACTTTCATGCTGGGGTTGCTACTTTTCAGTTGTACCATTCTTTTGATGGTGGCACTATCGGTGGCAGAATGAATAGACAAACGATTGCCTTGCAAACCTCCGAAACAAAAGATAAGATGCGTAAGTTTATTAGTTTCGAAACTATCAATGGGAATGGTTGAACCGCAGTAATATCCTACAATACGAAATAAGGAAGATGATTGTGCAAATGAATAGTTGGCTGCTAAGAGAAGGAGCAGCATGCATACTCTTGTTTTATGGATGATCATCCTTTTGTTTATTGCGAAATGACTAAGGGCTTTTCATACGTCGCCATTTTTTTGTTTGGCATGTTACCCATAAAGAACTCTAACACTCCCCCATTCATTATATCCTTATGGGTGATAAAATTCTTTTCATAAGGCTTCCCATTCAAAAGTATTTTCTGAACATAGACATTACTACCTCCGGCATTATTAGTAATAATTTTGAACTGTTTGCCGTTTGCCAAATTAATCGTTGCATGTTTTAATTGTGGCGAGCCAAAACAATACACGCTGTTGGCAGGATTCACAGGATAAAATCCCATCGCGCTGAATATATACCATGCCGACATCTGACCGCAATCTTCATTGCCCGAATATCCCGAATGTTTATCGTTATACAATTCGTTCAATATTTTTGCACTATAGTATTGCGCCTTCCACGGTTCATTGGTAAAATCGTATAAATACACAATATGATGGCTCGGCTCATTGCCATGCGCATATTGACCAATGAAACCAGAAGCATTGCCGTTTACATCTCCAGGTTTGGCTTCCAAGGTAAAAAAGCTGTCAAGCTTTTGCGTAAACTTGTCATTGCCGCCCATCAAATCAATAAATCCATACACATCTTGGGGCACATACCATAGATATTGCCAAGCGTTTCCTTCTGTGAAAGGATATCCGCCATTACCCCCATAGGCTAATGGATTGAAAGGTTCCAACCAAGCACCTTTGCTATCTTTTGCCCTAAAGAATCCTATTTTTGCATCAAATAGGTTTTTATAAAATCCCGAACGTTTCATGAAATATTTATAATCATCCTCAAAACCCATCTTTTTCGCCATCTGAGCAACACACCAATCATCGTAAGCTATCTCCAATTGTAAAGACACCGATTGTGTTTGCAAGTCTTCGGGGAAATACCCGTATTTATCTAATAAATTAAAAGGAGCATTTTTATGGTCAGTAGTGGACGATGCTTTGACAGCTTCGTATGCCAGTTTCCAGTCTATGCCTTTTATTCCTTTGAAATAGGCATCAACAATAGTAGGTATGGCATGGCTGCCAATCATACAATAGGTGTCGGTGCCCCATAATTGCCAAATGGGCAGATAGCCGTATGTTTTGTACTGTCGAAGCATTGAGTTGATGAATCCCGTGGTTCTGTTTTCTTGCACTAAGGTGTAAAGCGGATGAGCAGCCCGATAGGTATCCCATAAAGAAAAGGTGGAGTAATGTTTTTTGTCGGGGGCTTTCTTGATACTGTTGTCGGTGCTTAAATAATTGCCTGATACATCTGCAATATTGTTGGGTTGAATAAAAAGGTGGTATAAACCTGTGTAAAAAATACTCTTTTGCTTGTCTGTTCCTTCGATGTCAATGCAGGCAAGTTCTTTATTCCAACTTTCTTTTGCAGAGAGGGCAATCTTTTCAAAGTCAAAATCTTTTATTTCAGCATCCAGGTTTTGTTTGGCACCTTCGGCAGAAACTGACGATATACCCACTTTTACTATCAAAGGCTTATCGTTATCTTTATTGAAATTCATCACTATTTTTAGTTCCGAATGGTTTGCGATAGGCACATTTGCAAATTCATACTGCCCTGCTTTAAAGACATGCGAATCGAACGGGCGAGAGAACTCGGCTCTGAAATACACCTTTCGGAGTTTTGCCCAGCCTGAGATGATGCGATAGCCTTCAATGGTTTTGTTGTCCACCACTCTCACCTCAGCGGAGATTATCTTGCAATACCTGTAGGGGCTGTTTCGCACCAAAGAATGGTCTAAATCAACAATCAAATGATAGGGATTTTTGTCGGCAAAGGTGTAACGGTGCATACCGCAATGTTCGGTGGCAGTCATTTCTGCTTTGATGTGATAGTCGTCAAGGGTAACGCCATAATAACCAGGAGTGGCTTTCTCGGTTTCGTGGCGATATTTGGAACGAAAACCTGCCGTGGAGCCATCATCGCTGCCCGCTTTCCATTTTATATCGCCTCCGTAAGGCATAAAAAGAAAATCGTACAAGTCGGGACAACCCGTTCCGTTCAGATGCGTATGACTAAATCCAAGGATGGTGGTGTCTTTGTAATCATAACCACTGCATGGGTCGTCGGGATATTCTCTGGTATCAGGACTTAGTTGCACTAATCCGAAAGGCAGGCAAGCTCCCGGAAAATTACTTCCCGATAAACTTAAACTATCAACAGAACCTGTGCCGATGAAAGGATTGACGAATTGGGTGTAATCAATCCCTTTAGGTCTGTTTGGATTTTGACGGCATCCTGCTATCAACAGAGAAGCAGTGATGAGGACGAATATTTTTCTTTTCATATCAATTAAGGTTATTACACTACGAATTACGAATGTTCTAATTACGAATGGGAGGTTTAAAGATCCAAATACCAAATTCCATGTTCCAAATACCAAAAACCAAGATCCAAATACCTTTTACGATTTAGAATCTACCATTTACCACTTACCTTTTACCTTTTACCTTTTACCTTTTACCTTTTACCTTTTACCATCTACCATTTACCATCTACCTATTTCCTGCTATCTATTTTCATCCATACGCGGATGTCTTTTATGGGGCGATCGTTGGAGTCGCATTTGGATGCGGCAATTTTGTCCACGATGTCCATGCCGCTTATCACTTCGCCAAAGACGGTGTAGGCTCCATCCAAATGCGGTGCCCCTCCTATTGTCTTATATATTTCGCGTTGCTGAGGCGTGAGTTTCCATGCTTTGGTTTTGGCATATTTGGGTTCAACCAAATCGCGATAGGTATTCAACATCACATATATATTCGTGATGTCGCGCTGTTCGAAGAAGTGTTTGAGCTTCTTCAGTTCGAGCGTGTCGTTTTTCTGTTTGAGGATATCCATCAGGATGAATGATTTGGTGTAGCGCTCGCGTTTTTGTTCGGCAGAATCGAGACCTGCATCGGTGAACTTACGTCCTTGTACGATATAGAACTGACAAGCAGAAGATTCTCTGTTGGGATTCACATCATCGCTTTCGCGGGCAGCAGCCAAAGCCCCTCGTTTGTTGAGATATTCGTCCACTATCTCGGCAGGGATTTTATAGGTGGTGTCGCCATCGCCCAAGAGTATGCCTTGCGGAGCATGTTTGGAAGTTGGATCGCCGCCTTGTATCATGAACGAATGAATGACACGATGAAAGAGCGTGGAATCAAAGAAATGATTTTCGACCAAACGCAAGAAGTTGTCATGATGTTTGGGAGTTTTGTCGTAGAGTTTTACTTGAATGACGCCATAAGGGGTGTGAATGGACACAATGTCTTCCTTGGGCTTGGGGCAGCAGGAGCTGAAAAGCCACAGGATAAAAGATAGGTATATGAGCTGTTTCATTTTTGGATAGAATTTTAGTGCAAAGATAGAAATTAATTCAGAATTAAAAATGAAAAAATAAAAATGAAAAATTTACCACAAGAAGAATTTTAGATTTGAGGTTTTTGAATTTAGATTCAATATTCACCACATAGAAACATAGACGCATAGGAGTATGTGGAATTTTGGGGATCATGTTGTAAAGGCAGAACCTAAATCTTTGTGAAGTTGCAGGGATTAAATCTGATTTTAGCTAGAGCCATTAAGGATAGAAGCGACGGAGGCAGAGCCTACCGCCGAACGGGCAGAGGCTAAAAGGATAGAAGCGACGGAGGCAGAGCCTACCGCCGAACGGGTTCATTGACCATATTGTATTATAGTTTGAACCAGTTGGAACCGCAGAGAAAAATATCTTTTGTTGAGCTATAATACAATTAGAAACAACTAGCAATACACCAAATAAACATAAAAGTTTTTTCATAGCCTTATCGTTTTAATTTCAAAAAGCAGTTTATACAATCTTTTCAGAGTTCAAAAGTAAACAAATTAATTTACATTTCAGCACATATTTAACTATTTATTTTTCTTTAGTAAAATCTACAGGTATTTATCTACTATAAGTTCTTGTACTTTAGTGTCTAAAGATTATAAATACGCTGATAATTTCGAAAGTCAGTTGTTATCAACCATAAAAAAACGTGAAAACTACAATTCACAAGTGCAGATTGCTCTTAGCAAGAGTGCAGAGAGCAATTCACAACTGCAGAATGCTCTTAGCAAGACTGCAGAGAGCAATTCACAACTGCAGATTGCTCTTAGCAAGAGTGCAGAGAGCAATTCACAACTGCAGATTGCTCTTAGCAAGAGTGCAGAGAGCAATTCACAACTGCAGAATGTATATTTCACGCTTGTTTTATCCAATTCACAGTTGTCTATTGCATATATCACGAATTTTTTTTCCAATTGGCAGTTGTCAATTGTTTCTATAAGGTCTGTTTTTACCTCATGGCAGTTGCCAAAAAGGTGTTTCATATTTAATCAATCTGCTGAAAAAGAGTTTTATACACTTTATTAATTATTAATACTTAATCTGAAATTATTATGGCAAATCTATTAAAACATGGACTAAATGAATTTAGAAGTGAGACCAAAGGCTCTGTCGAAAAGGCAGTGGGGCTTTTTGTGTATCATGCGGCTGCGTTGAAGTCGAAACATGCGGAATTTCCAACCGATGTGGAATACACCAAAATGAATGACCGCACTGCACCGATGGCGACGAATTTGGAATCGAAATTTAATATATTTAGAAACATCGAAAATGCGCAGCTTTCGCATACCGAAGAGGTGAAACTTCATTTGGAAGAGATTCAGGGTGAAAAAGGTTTGGCACGCGATTGGTTTGATCGCACCTCAATTATTTACAAAAAGGCAGACCCGGTTCGTTTCAAAGCTATTTTCCCAAAAGGATTAAAGCCCTTTAGAGGTAAAAAAGATGATGTGATTTCTGCCGTTGGCACACTTAGCTTGGGCATCGGAGCCGACACTAACCCGTTGATGATTGCCATAAAAGCTGAAGTGGATGCTGAATTTGCACTCATTGACCCAAGTCGTCACGACCAAAAAGAAGCTATATTTTTTACTAAAACGAAATATGATGAATTAGTACTCCTGTGCGATGGAGCCATGGACATGGAATATCGCAACTCGGGTTTGCTCATGGACAAATTTCCTTTAAATGAAGGCAACATTCAGGATTTGTTTCACGATATGGAACTGTTGATTGGCAAACAACAAACCGAATGGGATGTGGCGATTGACGCCGTAACCATCATAGAATTGACAAAGCGCACCCTCTTAGCCCCCACCAAATTGAAAGCTACGGCGCATTTCGGCTCGGCTTCCATCTTTTTGTCTTCCACGCCCGGCGGAACCGACAGCACCCCCGTTGTGTTGCTCACCGACATAGAAACAAAATTTACGGCTGCCGATTTTCATGTGCTCGACTATGGCTTGCATCGTAATATCACTATCAAAAACACCAACAACGAAACCATACGGGTTAAATTTAAAATAGGCTAGAAGGGGAGGATTTTAGATTTGTGATTTTAGATTTTAGAATGAAAAATTAAAAATGAAAAATGAAAAATGAAAAGGTAAAAGGTCTATA
>CAIWVT010000361.1 GCA_903916135.1 uncultured bacterium | reverse complement strand
GGGACTGACTAAAAAGTTGTTTTTATTTTCTCGCTGAGGCTCGCTGATGAATCGCAGAGTTTCGCAGAATATTGATAATATGAATTTTAACTCTGCGAAACTTAGCGTAAAACTTTGCGAAACTCTGCGTGACATTTTGTTTTTTTACTTTTTAGTCACCCCCTTAAGCAAATCGCAAAAATATAGGGCTTTAGCCCAACACCTTTCATGATAGATACTTTTCGGAGTGGGCTCATAATTCTGAATGCAGAATTCAGATAGTCAATGAAATCAGTTGTTCTGGAAGGAGCAAATCTTCAAATCAACACATTTTTGAACCAACTGTCTCGTTTCATTACAGAGTGTCCGGATTTAATATTCAAAGCAATCTATTTGATAAACAGAACAATAAAATATGTATTTAGACCACATAAAGTATGACCGTCCGGTTTTAATACATGATTTTGGTTGATCAATCAGCCATTATTCTTTTAAATGACTTTTAATCAATATCTTAAAATACTTGGCCTGATAATTGTTATGTACTGGGCCAGAGCATCCGGTTACGATTGCTTTCAGGAATAAGATATTGTTTTTTGTATTAAGATTTTCAGTTACTATAATAAGCTACACAAGCAATAAATTGACAGAAGACTAAGCAGGGGGTTTGGGTTGAATAAGACTTTAAATGGATTAAAACATTTTGTTCACTTATAACAGCCCGGAATCCAAAGTGAAAAGAGAGATTTTTTTGATTTCTTGGACGGTTCCCTGCTGATAGAAGTGTTTTCATGCCGTGTATATGTATTTATGCGTAATATATATTTTCAATAATTGATAAAAAAACCGCACTTGTGTGTGAAAATGATTATCTTTGCTCTTTACAATTTCTTGCGCTACACAAACAAATAAATAGCAACCTGATTAAATTGCTTTCTCTTGTGCCCAAGCTAAATAGTGCGATTACAGTTTTTTATGCTTGGTTTCCGGGGAATGCTTATGACTATTAAGAGCAAAAAAAAGACCATCATAGTGCCGGGATGGAATTGTTTATCCGGCAAATAGTATCAATACCATGTTTGTTTCTTTTAAAAGAATACGTTTTTTGTAACCTGACGATCACATCATATGGAATTGCAAGTACGACAAACATTCAGCTCTCTCTCCTTTCTTCATCATGAAGAAGTAAGATATAATTCTATCATTACTCAATTATTCATTTTAACTACAAATCCTAATCTATGAAACGACTACTAATGTTCCTTATTGCAGTTGCAATAAGTGCCTGCAGTTTCGGAGCGACGGTGTATACCATACCTGGTACTTATGCTACGATTTCGGCAGCAATCACGGCGTTGAATCTTCCTGGCGGAGTTCCTGCCGGCGGCGTCACTTTTGACGTTGCTGCCGGGTATACTGAAACCCTTACGGCGCCATTATCTATTACTGCTACCGGTACTGCTACCGATCAGATCATTTTTCAGAAGAATCCGGCAACAAGCGGTGCCAATCCTCTTATTACTGCCTATGTGGGAACAGGTACT
>CAIWVT010000360.1 GCA_903916135.1 uncultured bacterium | reverse complement strand
GAGGTCGAAATCCACTTCGAGGAAGTTGTCGTAGAAATTGGTGTTTTGTTCGGGGTCTAACACCTCCAAAAGGGCAGCCTGTGGGTCGCCACTGAAATTATTTCCACTTATTTTATCTATTTCATCTAAGACAAAGACGGGATTTGCGGACTTCAGTTTCTTCAAATTCTGAATGATTCTGCCCGGCATGGCGCCAATATAGGTTTTGCGATGACCACGCAATTCGGATTCGTCGCGGAGTCCGCCTAATGACATGCGAATGTATTTGCGTTCGAGGGCACGAGCGATAGATTTGCCCAAAGAAGTTTTTCCAACGCCCGGAGGTCCTACCAAACATAGGATTGGGGACTTCATGTCGCCTTTGAGTTTCAACACAGCCAAATATTCGATGATGCGTTCTTTGACTTTTTCTAATCCAAAATGGTCTTCATCTAATATTTTCTGAGCGTTTTTTAAATCTAAGTTATCTTTGGTGAATTCGTTCCAAGGTAACTCGACCAATGTTTCTAAATAGTTAGTCTGCACTGAATATTCGGCAGCATGGGGATTCATGCGTTGGAGTTTTCCTAATTCCTTGGCAAAGAGTTCGGCAATTTCTTTCGACCATTTTTTGTTAGCGGTCTTTTGGTTGAGTTCATTGATGATTTGTTCCTGAGGATTGTCGCCTAATTCTTGCTGAATCTGCTTCATTTGTTGCTGTAACAAGAAATCGCGCTGTTGTTTGTCCAAATCAAATTTCACTTTGTTTTGAATTTGATTTTTGAGTTCAATCATCTGAAGCTCTTTCACCAAATAATTCAACACCAAATTGGAACGCTCGGTTAAATCGGAAGTTTCTAAGAGTTTTTGCTTTTCTACTATATCTATATTGAGATTAGAGGAAATGAAATTTACCAAGAAAGAAGGGCCTTCGATGTTTTTGATGGCAAAGGCGGCGTCGGAAGGAATGTTGGGCGATTGTTTGGCAATTTGAATTGCGAAATCTTTTAAGGAAGAAATCAAGGCTTGGAATTTTTTATCCTTAGAAACGGGTTCGTTGGTGATAAAATCAGCTACTTTGGCAACGAAATAAGGTTCGTTGGCAATCATTTCCACCAAATTGAAACGTTTTTTTCCTTGAATGATGACGGTTGTGCTGCCATCGGGCATGTGTAATGTTTTGATGATATGAGCCACCGTGCCCACTGTGTGTAAATCTTCGAAAGCAGGGTCTTCAATGTTTACATCTCTTTGAGCTACGACACCGATAGCTTTTTTTGCTTTGTAGGCTTCTTTAATCAATCGAATTGATTTGTCGCGTCCCACTGTTATGGGTATGACAACGCCTGGGAATAAGACGGTGTTGCGTAAAGGTAGTATGGGTAGGCTTTCGGGCAGAGGCTCCGAATTCATTTGTTCTTCATCTTCGGAAGTAAATAATGGAATAAACTCGGTTTCATTATCCATCATACTTATGAGACTATTATTTATTTTCCATTCGCTTGAGAATTCCATATAATATTTCGTTATGACAAAATGTCAGTTAAATTAAGTATTTATAAAAGCATTTATTGAAAATAGAAGAATTTCATCCATTTCTTTCAAGTGATATGATACACGGCAATAAAAATGCCAATGTATAAAGTGGTAAAAATGTCAGACTTTTTTAGGTTAACGTGCCAAACGGACTTTGTTGCGATAGGAAAAAGTAAGTTCATACACACTTCGTAAGATATCAATTTCAATTTTGGTTAACTCACGATTGCGGCGTTTGTAAACACTTTTTGCTACTTCGATGGCTTTGTCAATGTCGTAGGTGGTGTAGCCCGTGATTGAATTCCCCCAACTGAAGGAAGGAATAAAATTACGCTGAAAACCATGACCTACCACGTTGGCATTCACGCCGACGACTGTCCCTGTGTTAAACATGGTGTTGATGCCACATTTAGAATGGTCGCCCATAATCAGACCACAGAATTGTAAACCTGTTGGAATGAACTTTTCTTCGGTATAATTCCACACACGAATTTCGTCGTAGGTGGTTTTTAGGTTGGAGTTGTTGGTGTCAGCACCTAAATTACACCATTCGCCCAAAACTGAATTACCTAAGAAACCATCATGAGCTTTGTTGGTGTATCCGAAAATGACTGAATTGTTGACCTCGCCACCTATTTTGGAAAAAGGACCAATGGTGGTGGGTCCGTAAATCTTTGCGCCCATCTTCACGGTTGAGTTATCGCATAAAGCAAAAGGACCTCTGATGACGCTTCCTTCCATGATTTCGGCATCTTTTCCAATATATACAGGTCCTGTGGATGCGTTGATAATAGCACATTCTACTTTAGCGCCTGCTTCAAGAAAGATGTTTTCTTCTCCAATCAGTTGATTAGAGTCACTTATAGTTTGTGATTTTCTGCCTTGAGTCAAAAGTGTAAAATCTTCTTCAATTGCTTTTCCGTTTAAAGAAAAAATATCCCATGGATAATTTATTTTCAGATGGGGCAGGTTACATTCAATTTCTTCCAAGGTTCCGACTTCGTGTTTTTCAACATCCTCAACAATGGGAGCATCAATGCTGTTTACATCGTCTAAATCTTTTTCGATCACATGCAAAGCAATGATATAATCTCCATGGACTAATGATTGATCGGGTTGGAGTTGGTTGATAGCTTCCACAAGTTCCTTGGTGGGCAAAACAGAAGCATTGATAAGAATATTGTTGCTGCTTTTTATGATGGGATATTTAATGCCAAGATATTTATCGGTTAAGATCGAAGTTTCTGAATTAAGATAGCGTTCCCATTTTTCGCGGATGGTTAAAATTCCAACACGTATTTCGGCAATAGGACGAGTGAAAGTCAATGGAAATAAGTCTTTTCGGGTGGAATCGTCAAATAATATATAGTTCATTTTGTTTGAATTATTAGTATTTACAATATTAGGTATTTTTGCAAAACATCAAATGTTGTGTGGAAAAAAGTTTTAAAGAAAATATCAACAATTAGGCTGTTTATTTATTGTTTTCATACACAAAAAAAAAGTCCTATTGCTTTCAATAGGACTTCATGAAAACAAAATAAATTATTATGCTTCAGTTTGTTTTGATTCTTCTTTCTTTTCCAAATGTTGTTTATAACGGTTACGGAATTTATCCACACGACCTGCGGTGTCAACAAATTTCATTTTGCCGGTGTAGAACGGATGAGATGTATGCGAAATTTCTAATTTAATTAAAGGATATTCTTTGCCATCTTCCCATACAATAGTTTCTTTAGTTTGAGCTGTCGAACGTGTTAAGAAGGTGTATTCGTTTGACATGTCTTTGAAAACAACTAAACGATAATCTTTTGGATGAATGTCTTTTTTCATGATGCTGCTTTTTTTTATTAAATGAGGTGCAAAATTACTCATTTTTATTGAATAAACAATAGTTGGAAGATTTTTTTTCTAAAAAAGTTATTAGACTGTGGTTTGAACACTTATGAATATTGGGGACACATCCAATTTTATGTCTTCAAGTAAGAAGTAATCAAGCCCAATTTTTAGACGCAAACTAAGCGTAATCTACTTAAACGTATATCTGTGAGTAAACATTTTATCACTGTTCCAATGTCGGTATTTGTTGTGTTGATTTCAGGGCATTGCACAAAGTATTCTTTTTCTGAGCCATCATTAACCATCAGATGGGTGATTTCTTTGCCGAAGACATCCCTATACGTTTCAATTCCTGAAATAATAAAATCATACTTCTCTCCTATTTTATATTTGGGATGCTGCGGTTCCAAGTAATGTCTAAATTTCAAAGGCGTGGAAACAACAGTGCACACAATTTCGCTGCCTAAAACAAAGCCATATTCCATGTAGTATTTCTTGCGTAAGTAATGTTTATTAACGTTTTCATCCAAAAGCAAATAATATTCCTCATTATCTGCACGAGTCATTAAATCCTTTACGATAAACTTATATTTATTACCGATAGTTAGTTGCGCTAAAACGTCATTATCATTAGGCAAAGACAGATAGAGTTTGCCTTTTTTAACCCTGTCAACTCGATAAGAGACGCTTGCAGTGGGGGTTTCAATTTCATCATCCTGATGAATAATAAATTCTTGATTGAAGCAATCTTTCAATACTAAGGCTTGTTCGATATTACCATCGGAATTCGTGATGGTATATTTTCGGAGGACGTTAAAATCGTAGATATTTCCTTCTTTATAGAAAGGATGTTCGGGTTCTAAGAATATTTTGGCAGCACAATTTATTTTATCAATGCGGCAATTCACTGAAGCGCCAAGGGTGAGTTGGTAGTTAATATAAGGTGATTTCTTAAGTAAATGCTTAGAATTGAATGGACTTACTAATATCAAAAAACTTTCATCGTCGGGAGGCAGCTGTACTTCGCCTTTTATCAAAAAGGAATATGTCTGCCCTTCTTCAAAAAAAAATGAGGTGTCGGCAAGCATAAGGTCATTTCGTGGTATACACAAATATTACAAATACTCTTCTAATTTCAACAATACAATCTTTTGCGCCTCGATTGTATCCGATTCTTGAACGGGAAGATTTGCCCATGAATAGCTGTTAAATTCTTTCAATTGAAGTCTTCCCAAATGTAAGGTTACAGCTTTCTTCACTTTGTGATCGGCATCAGCCAAAGCATAGTAAAACGTAAGAGCATTAATTTCCTTTGCCAAACTCCGCATAGTTGTTTTGTTCAGTTTCAGAATATGATTCATGGTGATCTTTGCCCTTTTAGTCCCATTAGGTTTTGCTACATCTTTAGGTTTCTCAGTTGTTTTGGCTTTGACTGCAGCTTTCTTGGGAGCCTTTTCCTTCAATTCTTTTACGACTTCAGGCTGTGGTTCGACAGCTTTTTCAACATAATTCACCGGATGCTGATCCTTTATGCGAATTATGAAATCACTCAACACATTCATATAATTGATATAGGCTTCGTAAGGTGTGTTATATGGATTAAAATATTTATGGACATCGCCATCCGAAAACCATTTGGTACACATATAATAAAAATGGTCGCTTGTTTGCAGATATTTCCAATCCAATTGAATATCCTCATCCGCTGTGTTCTTTACAATATATTCCAACTCATACAAATGTTTGAAGGCGTCATCCTGAAGCTCATTTCCAAGCCAAGCAGTCAAATCGCGCTCTTCATCAGCCCATGAAATAGGAAATGGCACATGAATTTCAGCCACAGGCTGCATCTTTTCAGAAAGTTCTGAAGGGGTGTTAAAGGTGTATTTAGAATTAGCAAAAACCTGACCCGGCAATGCTTTCATAAAATCGAAAACGCCGGTTTCTTTCCATTGATGCTCTCCGAAAGTTTCGTAATCCATAAATAGATTAATGGTTTCCTGAGCAGGGTCAACGGAATTGAGCCAACCTACATATTTTTCAGAAGTGACGGGCCATCCATCCCAACTTTGTTGTGAAAACCTAAAAGCAATATCATCACTCAGCATAAAGTTTTTCAACAATACTTTTAACTTCGGGTTAATAGCGTTACAGTACATATAATTTGGACTTTTCCATCCTAATATGTGCTTTGCACCTTCAGTCAGTATGGTCTTAAATCCCATTTCAGCAACCATCTCCCCTATGCCATCTGAATAAATCAACTCGGTGTTACGAAAAGTGGTCGGAGCTTTATGGAAATATTTAATGACTTTAGCCTTTTGAGCTTCCACTTGTCGCAAAAACTCCCCTTTACTCTTCAAAGCGGATAGCGAATGCGAATAGGTTTCAGCAATGAATTCTACGCAGCCCGTTTCTGCAAGTGCTACGAAACTATCTAAAACATCCGGTGCATATTTCTCAAATTGATCAATTACAGTTCCTGACAGCGAGAAACTCACTTTAAATGCTGAGCCATATTCTTTAATAAGGTTTAGCAAGAGATTGTTCATCGGCAAATAACATTTATCTGCGATGCGTCTCATAATGTATCGGTTTCGATATTCATCAAAATAGTAATGATCTGTCCCAATATCAAAAAAACGATAGGTCTTTAACCGAAAAGGTTGATGTACCTGAAAATAAAAACAAATAGACCTCATAGTATATTTTATTTCTGATTTAATACAATATTATAAACTTCTTTAACATGATTGGCTGCATTTTCCCACTTCAGGCTATCCACTTCTGCTCTACCATATTTGCGGAACATATCCTGTAAACCGTCATAATGTAACAATCCATATATGGCATCTGCCATGGCATCAATATCCCAAAAGTCAATCTTTAGGGCATATTTCAACACCTCCGAAACTCCTGACTGCTTAGAAATGACAACAGGCACATTCGAACGCATCGCTTCTAAAGGCGAAATTCCAAAAGGCTCTGAAACCGAAGGCATTACATACACATCGCTCAATGCAAACATTTTGTCAACATCTTCGCCTTGTAAGAAACCTGTGAAATGAAAATATGGCGAAATATGCAATTGTGCCACCCTTCGAATCATCTTATACATCATATCTCCCGAACCTGCCATCACAAAACGCACATTTTTATCCATTTGAATAACTTTATAGGCGGCTTCAACGAAATAATCAGGACCTTTCTGAAAGGTAATACGTCCCAGAAACGTAACTACTTTTTCCGACACATTTCTTGATATAGTCATAGCCTCCCCGCTTTCTGTTGGCTCAACGGCATTGTGAACGGTAAAAACTTTGTCGGGACTGATTCCATAACGATTGATGACGATATCACGCGTATAATTGCTAACAGTTATCACAGCATCCGCGGCTTCCATCCCTTTTCGTTCGATATCATACACATTTTGATTTATGTTATCACCCGAACGGTCGAACTCAGTCGCATGCATGTGAACCACCAAAGGTTTGCCACTGATTTTCTTGGCTGCAATACCTGCCGGATATGTCAACCAATCGTGTGCATGAATAATATCAAATTGTTGTGAATTGGCAATAGCCGAAGCCACCAAAGCATAACGGGTAACTTCCTCCATCAGATTCGTTCCATATTTACCCGAAAAGCTATATGATTTTGAAAAAACAGAAGTCTCAGATTCTGATTTATCAAACTCTTGTTTCGCAATCATTTTCTCAAATTCCTCAGGTCCCAAATAAGGCACAAGATTAGAACCGATTTCTATATACGTCAGTTGTTTCCAATAATCTTGATAAACCGTGCTATTGAAATCTATGCTCACATCGCTCGCATTTAGGAGCCTCACTGCTTCCTCACTCTCATCTCCATAAGCCTTCGGAACAACAAAAAGCACTTCCACGCCATGTTTCAGCAGACCTTTTGTCAGACCAAAACATGCAGTACCAAGTCCTCCGGTTATATGTGGTGGAAACTCCCACCCAAACATCAATACTTTCATGAAGAAATTATTATTTTATTTTTTATCAATTACGTCGTTTTATACTGTTCAATTAAATACTCAATGCGGAGCAATTCAGCCACACTCCATGCTTGCGAAGGAGCACCGCAGGGTTTGTGCGGCGGGTCGCCCTCATAGATTTCCGAAACGGAGCCTATACCATGCTCAAACATAACAGCTTCAAAGTTATTATACAATCTCTGTACATGCGCAATGCCACCCTTTCCATGTATTTTTAAATAGGCTTCCACATAATGCCCCAACAACCAAGGCCAAACTGTTCCCTGATGATAGGCAGCATCTCTTTTCATCATATCGCCTTCATAAGAACCTCTGTACTCTAACGATTTTGGGGATAAAGTTCGGATACCTCTTGGCGTAAGCAATTCCCGTTCGGTGATATCCAATATCAGTTTGCGGATTTGTTCACTTAACGGACTATAAGGCAAGGAAGCTGCAAAGATTTGATTTGGACGTACCGACCAATCTTTGTAGTCACCATTGACATAATCACATAAATAACCTTTATCCTTATTCCAAAATGTTGCTTTATATGAAACAGGAATTTGGGATGATATTTCATTCCAATCATTGATAAACTCTTCATCGCCGGCTAAGCGTGCCACCTCCATAGAAAACATAATAGCATTGTACCAAAGTGCGTTGATTTCAACATCCAAACCTATGCGAGGCGTAACAGCTTTTCCTTGAACAACGGCATCCATCCATGTCAGTGCTTTTCCCACTTCACCTGAATAAATCAAGCCATTTTCTTGCATCTTGATGTTAAACTCGCAGCCATTTCTAAACCCGTAAAGTATCAACTTCATTTTCTCGCCATAATCTTTCCAAATCTCGTGTTGCGACTTGGTATATAGCGCATATTGTTGCAAAGCCCAAAAGAACCATAAGGGAGCATCCACCGAATTATATGCAGTAGTATTTCCACTTCCCAAATTGGGGAATAAAGGTCCTTTCAATTCGGACACCATAGTGTCTATAACCGACTTGCATGTTTTATCGTCACCAAGCGTTAAGGTCAATCCCGGCAAGGAAATGAAAGTATCACGTCCCCATCTGCCGAACCATGGGAAACCTGCTATCACTTCTGTTTTATTGTTTTTATGTACAAAGAATTGTTGCGCAGAATTCACCAAACAATTCTTATAACTGTCTCGAGGCAATCTACGCTTCACTTCATTATCATAAATCGTGCTCAATTGATTCGGATCAACTTCTTCCAAACCTGCTGCAAAGATTACACTTTCGCCCTTCTGAATGGGAACTTCAAAAAAGCCGGGCACAAACAAATCTTCTGTGTAATCATAGCCGCGTTCTTTTTCTTCCAAATACTCAAAGTTATAATACCAATGCGGCACATGCGTGTATTCATTCTCCTTCGAAAACTGCAAATGCAAACTCGAATAGCCCGCATACATTTTTGTTTTAATCCCATTGTCCACCTTGGTGTAACGTGTATCATTATCAATATTCGCTTTCGTAAGCGAATGCACATTCCGAAAAGCTAAGAACGGTTTAAACTTCAATATCGTAGGCGAATGAGCATCTTCAAGAGTATATTTAATCAAAAATCTATCGCTCTCAATACAAAACAACATTTCCTTTGAAAGTATCACCCCTCCAACTCTATAGCGAATCTTTGGAATAGGATCACAAACTATTTCTCTAACATATTTATTCCCTCTTGGGTTATAAACCCCCGGAGTATATTGATGTATCCCCAAATTAAATTCCGAACCATGTTGCACCACAGTTTCGTCTAAAGTGGATAATAGAACATGATTGCCTTCATCCACATGAGGCTGAGGAACAATAAGCAATCCATGGTACTTCCGCGTGTTGCAGCCAATAATTGTTGTAGCTGCAAAAGCCCCGGCTCTATTAGAGCGTATGAATTCTCTATGCAACGAAAACTCAAGATTCACCAACTGTTCTTTATCAAATTTTATATAGCTCATTTCAATAATACTGAAAAATTATCAACGAAAAATATGCACTATTCTTATCCTTTTGTGCCATTTTTTTTTATTTCTGCAAATGTAGATAATTATTCTTACACTAAAGCGTTTATCATAGAAAAATTATCAATTTCTTAATCTGCACAAATTAATGATGCGGCTATTTACAAGCAATTATGTATTTTTGCAAACCTATTTTATTTAACCTTTTTATCAAAATATGAAAATCCGATCCTTTACTTTTCTCTTTGCCATACTATCCATCAGCACCCTCTTCTTTTTTGCTTGCCGAAAAGATTCCTCCATCAATAGCGATCCTTCTCTGAAGCTTACACTTTCCACTGAATCCTTGCTTTTCGACACCGTTTTCACCACCATAGGTTCCACCACAAAGATGTTCTACGTTAAAAATCCAAGCAATAGTAAGATCGTTATTTCATCCATACGTTTGGCTGAAGGCACTGCTTCCAACTTTTCCATGAACGTGGATGGCACACCCGGAACTAAAATAGACAACGTTGAAATACTTCCCAACGACAGCATCTTCATCTTTGTCAAAGTCACTGTTGACCCACAAAACAGCAACTCCCCCATGATTATTAAGGATTCAATTTTGTTCGACATCAACGGCAACCAACAGCACATGAAACTCACCGCTTGGGGACAAGACGCTCATTATATTGTTGCCGACAAAGTTTTTCAAGGCACGTTGAAATATAAAATCGTTGCTGCCGAACACCAAAATGTCACGTGGGTCAACGACAAACCTTATGTCGTTTATGGTTACGCCGTCATTGATTCCACAGGAGTCTTAAACATTGACCCTGGCTGCCGCATTCATTTCTTCAACAGCTCCGGTATGTGGGTTTACAAAGGCGGCTCCCTCAAAGTCAACGGAACCATTGATGAAGTCGTCACCTTTCAGGGAAGCCGTTTGGGAGCAGACTATAGCGACTTGCCCGGTCAATGGGATAGAATTTGGATTAACGAAGGTGCTTTCGACAATGTTTTTAACTATGCCGTCATCAAAAACGGCTTCATCGGCATCCAAGCCGAAACCATGAACGCCCCTATGGGAAACCGTTTGATACTGAACAACACCATCATCAAAACCATGACAGGCATTGGTCTGTTTAGCCGCTATTATAAAATCATTGCCGCCAACAGTGTCTTTGCCAATTGCGGTGGCTACACTGCTTGCCTCACCACAGGCGGCACCTACGATTTCCGCCATTGCACATTGGCAAACTATTACACCTACAACACCCGTCAAACCCCTACCCTTGTTCTTTCTAATTTCTACAAGGATTTAGCCAACAGCATCACCTATTCGGGTCCCCTCGATTCTGCCTATTTCGGCAATTGCATCATCTATGGCTCCAACACCGAAGAAGTCCTGCTCGACAGCACCACCGACGCCGCTTATCATTACAAATTCGACCATTGCTTGCTCAAAACCGAAAACACCATGGGTCCAAACAAGTTTCTCAATTGCCTGAAAAACCAAGAACCTCTATTCAAAAACACTGCCACCAACGACTACAGACTGATGGCAGGCTCTGCCGCCATTGACATTGGCGACCTTGCTATCATTACAACTTCTACCCTAAACTTGATAAACGACATCCTTGGAAACAACCGTTCCATCAATCCCCCACCCGACTTAGGAGCTTATGATTATAGACCTTGATATCAAGTATTTTTTGGTCCTATATATATAAGGTAAAGATAAATTTCAAAAATGATCAAAATTGGGTTATATTAAACCATAGAGAAAACAGTGGTTTAACAGAATTTGCAAGAGGAATTATTTTATGGTATAATGATGCTATGTATTTATACCATTATAGATACCTTATCAGTATAATTCCTCCGTTTAACTTTGTTTTCATTCTGTGCACTTACCTCAGTGGTTAAAAAAGAAAAAACTTTGAAACACTTCAAAGTTTCACCAAGAAGGAAGGTTGATTTTTGATTTAAAATTTCGAAGTGATTTTTATAACCACTCACACATTAAAACAAATAGAAACAATAGAAACAATATAGCAATTTATCCATTTAATCCTTCAATAATTCACGCACTACAAAGTTCAATGAAAAATATTTTTTTTAATTTATTTGCTCACAATAAAAAAAATACGTAGGTTTGCACCCAATTAATTTAGAACAAAAAAACGTCAGAATATATGCAAAAAGTAATGTTGTTGGGCGACGAAGCCATTGCGCAAGGCGCGATTGATGCGGGGATATCAGGGATTTATGCTTATCCGGGCACGCCGTCAACCGAAATAACGGAATACGTAGAACATTCGCGGGAAGCGAAAGAAAAAAACATAAGAGCCTTTTGGGCGGCAAACGAAAAGACCGCCGTGGAGGGCGCAATCGGCATGGCGTATGCAGGTAAACGGACGATGGCATGCATGAAACATGTTGGTTTGAACGTTGCTGCAGATGCGTTTATCAATTCTGCCATCACGGGAACCAACGGAGGGATGATAGTGGTGAGCGCCGACGATCCTTCGATGCATTCGTCGCAAAATGAACAGGATTCGCGCTTTTATGGCAAGTTCTCCTTGCTGCCTATCCTGGAACCTACCAACCAACAAGAGGCTTATGATATGGTGCATTATGGTTTTGAGCTGTCGGAACGCTATCATTTGCCTGTGTTGATGCGTATCACGACGCGTTTGGCACATTCGCGTTCGGGTGTGGTGCGTTCAGCTTCGCGGGAGCAAAACCCTGTGAAATTGCCTGAGGATTTGCGCCAATATGTGTTGTTGCCTGCCTTGGCGCGCAAGCGTTATAAGAGTTTGTTGGCGGCACAAAATGATTTGATTGAAGAAGGGGAAAAATCGCCCTTCAACAAATATATAGATGGCGCCGACAAAAAGTTGGGGATTATCACTTTTGGAATAGCGTTTAATTATTTGATGGAAAATTATCCTGATAGGGTTGTTCCGTATCCTGTTTTGAAGGTTTCGCAATATCCCGCGCCGCGCAGGATGATAGAAAAATTGTGTAAAGAGTGTGACGAGATTATAGTGTTTGAAGAAGGCGCGCCGATGATAGAAGAATTATTGCGCGGCTATTTGAATAATAGCTTAAAGATAAAAGGCAGGTTGGACGGTACGCTGCCGCGCGATGGGGAATTGAATCCCAACATGGTGGGTGCAGCATTAGGGCTGACAATAGCCGAAACTGTGGAGATGCCTGCTATAGTTGTTGGGCGTCCGCCTTCATTGTGTAGTGGTTGTTCGCATATAGATACGTATATTGCTCTCAACGAAGCCATGCTTCCGTATGGAAAAGGACGCGTGTTTGCAGATATAGGTTGCTACACCTTGGGAGCTTTGGCGCCGTATGATGCCATCAACTCTTGTGTGGATATGGGTGCTTCTATCACGATGGCGAAAGGTGCGGCAGATGCAGGTTTGCGACCATCCGTAGGGGTGATAGGCGATTCTACGTTCACGCATTCGGGCATGACGGGTTTGTTGGATGCTATCAATGATAATACGCCGATGACTGTTGTGATTTTGGATAACAGTATCACCGCCATGACGGGTGGACAGAAGTCGGCAGCCACAGGCAAAGTGAAAGAGATATGTTTGGGCTTGGGCATAGACCCCGAACATTGTCATATCATAAAACCCTTGCGGAAAAATCATGAGGAAAATGTGGCTATCTTCAAAAAAGAGATAGAATATGAAGGTGTTTCGGTGATTATCCCTACACGGGAATGTATTGTTTCTTTGGATAAAAGGATGAGGGAGAAACATAAGGAGAAAAAGGCGGCTGAATGATAGAATCACTGAGATTTAGAAGAATATATAACAAGATATAATATTGAAAAGATAATGAAAAAAGACATCATATTAGGCGGAGTCGGGGGACAAGGAATTCTTTCGATAGCGGCAGTAATTGGATATGCATCCATCAATATGGGATGGTATATCAAACAAGCGGAAGTGCATGGCATGAGCCAAAGAGGAGGAGATGTGCAATCGAATCTGAGGATTTCTGACCAAGAAATCTATTCAGATTTAATCCCACAAGGCAAAGCCGACTTAATCATCGCCGTTGAACCTATGGAATCGCTGCGTTATCTGCCTTTGTTGGCTCCCGATGGTTGGCTGATCACCAACAGCGAACCTTTTGTCAACATTCCCAACTATCCCGACTTGGAAAAGATACATGCAGAGATACGCTCTTTCCCACGTCATGTGTTGGTGGAAGCCGACAAGATGGCGAAGGAAATCAATGCAGCAAAATCTGCCAACATGGTTATCTTGGGGGCTTCATCTCCATTCATCGGCATAGAATTCGATAAGTTGGAAAGCGCCATCCGAGCCATTTTTGGCAAAAAAGGTGACACCGTAATACAAAACAATCTCAATGCTTTGAATCTTGGTAGAGAGTTTGCACTAAAAAATATGTAGAATAATATTTCTGTTTCAACCATAAAAAAAAGCCGACATGATGTCGGCTTTTTTTATGAGAATGAGAAATAGAAACGGTATTATTTTAATTGAAAATTGATAGGCAAGGTCATTTTTACATCTATATTTTTGCCGCCTTGTTTGCCGGGAGTCCATCTTTTGGTAGATAATTTCACCACGCGCACAGCTTCTTGGTCGCAACCACTGCCAATGCCTCTCATCACTTTCACGTCGGTGACACTTCCATCAGCTTTCACCGTAAATTCGATATAGACAGTACCCATGATGCCCGAAGTTTTAGCTAAAGTAGGATACACAAGATTAACGATAATGAAATTTTCTAAAGCAATTTGTCCGCCTATAAATTCAGGCATTTGTTCCACCACAGCAAATGATTCTGCTTTGACGTCTTGTATTTCAATAGCATCAATTTCCATAACTTTTTCTTCGCTAACGGTGGCGGAAGGCGCTGCGTTATAAGTTGCACCCGATGCAGGACTATAATTATAGGATGATTTCATGGTGCTTTTCACTCCCATTTGTCCTGTGGCTCCGCCATAACCTCCACCCACAGCATTATCATTCACGCCATCGGGTAATGGCAAAGGTTGTTTCACGGTCACTTGTTTGCCGCCTTTGTTTCTCACCACAGAGTCTATGGCGATAAAGGAAGTGTAATTGGTCAGCAAATTATATTTTAAACCCAAGCCTGTGATTTGTTCGGTGAGTTTCGGGTCGTTAGCAGCATTATTAAAATCGTCCAACATGCGTATCTTTTGGCGTGCCCATAGGTATTTAATGGCGCGGTTGGATGCTTGTGCTTTGGTTTTGCTCACATCAAAGGTATAAGTAAAATCTTCCTTGCCGCTTCTGCCCGTAATCTTTATGGTGCCTTCGGGATTGCCTTTATATTTGCCAAACAAAATCACAGGGCGTTCGGCTAACACATCGGGCACGTGAGAAGGCTCGATGTCGTACACATCAAATCCTGCATAATCCACCTTAATATCTGTCAGCACGGGACTTTGTATATAACTTCTGAATTTATCGGCTTTCGCATCGGCTTCTTCGGGTTTGGTAACCACAAAAGATTCGCCCAAGCCTGCATTGGCAATGCCTTCAATCAAAAACCTATTCACCGCCGAGCCTATGCCAAAGGCAAAGAAATTGGCTTTGTTCAGATTGCTTTGTATCAACTCAAAGGATTCTTTTTCCACATCCACATATCCATCCGTAGCAATCACGAAGGTGCGTGCAAAGCCTTTTTGTTTCTCTACAGACAAGGCTTTCTTCAAGGCAGTAATCAGTTCTGTGCCGCCCGAACCTTGTTGTTGGTCAATCATCGCCAAAGCTTTCTGTAGATTTTCGTCAGTAGCATACACCGATTGCGGCTCAAATTGATTGGCACATCCGGCAAATAGTATCACATTAAACTTATCCGTCGAACGTATGTTCTTAATCAAGTTTTTCAACACTTTCTTCGATGTTTCTATCGGATAACCATTCATGGAACCCGACACATCCATGATGAAAACATATTCCCGTGGTGGAATTTGGTCAATGGTAGGCTTGGGTGGCGGCTGCACCATGGCAAGGAAAAAGTTCTCGCCCGAGTTTTCACCTTTATAAAGCAACAAACCCGATTCAATTTTGTTATCTGCCAAACGATATTGAACAATCACGTCGCGATTGCCTTCAAACACTTCGCTGTTCTTCAGTTGCAGGTTTGCGCTTGCAGGCGTTTCATAATTTATGGTCATCTCATGCGATGGGCAGCGCACATCTTTTATGGGCATGCCGGCTGCCAAATTGATACCTATCGTAAAGGTGTAAGCAGGTTTTTCGCCTTCGTGGGTATAAGGGTTCGACACCCATTTGTCGTTTGCCGAAGCCGTTGCTTCCGATTTGTTCGAGTAGCGCGGACCAACCACCGTGGGATACACAAACTCATACACCCCTTCTTCGGGTATCAACAATTCTGTGTAGCACATCTCTATGTTGATGGTGTCGCCGGGCATAATATTCGCCACATTCATCTGAAACACATTGGGGCGTTGTTGTTCCAACAGGGAAGCGTTTTTGCCTTCGCTTTTTGCCTGCTCATAATCCTGACGGGCTTTTTGTTTCTCCTGTATCTTAGCCGTAATCAGTCGGTCGCCCACTTTCATTTTCATGCTATACACCGCAGCACGCGTCGAAGCCGGGAAGATATAAATGGCTTCAATCACACTTTTGCCGCTGTTCACGTAGGTTTGTTTCACCGTTACATCGGCAATCACGCCGGCAATATTCACTTCGGCGCCGGTGGCTTTCAGTGGCAATTGTTCGGTGCCATTGCCTTCGCCCTTCACAAAGAAATAAGGCGACAGGGTCTTGTCATCATTGTCGCCCGTTGGTTTGGGGCGCATAGTAGCCCGACTCACTGCATCACGTTTTTCTTGTTTCGGCAAAGCCGTAACATAACTCTTCTGCGAAATGATACTCACAGGAATGATGAAAAAAAGCACCAGCAACACAGCGGTTGCGATACTTTGCTTTAGAAATTTTGGTGTTTTCATGTTTTTAGATTTTAGATTTATGATTTTTGATTGGTGATTTATGAATTGATTGCTGTGCAAATAATTTTTCATTTTTAATTTTTCACTTTTCATTTCCTTCAACCTATAGATAAAGTTTTTTATTTTTTCCATAAATTATTTTCACAACAAAGATACTTCGCCCGACAAGCCAAAAGCTAAGCAAAAAAGAATACGGTAGGAATGAATCAGTTAAAGGTGGGTAATTTCAAGTTAACGGTTCTTCATTTTGTCTTGTATATATTTTTATTTTTTAAGAAGAGCTTTTACCTAATACGATGTAATCAGGCATTTATCCTGTATTTCCTCGCCCAAGTAGAGATTTACCTTAACCATGTCGGGATTTACCTTACCCATGTCGAGATTTACCTTACCCATGTCTGGATTTACCTTACCCATGTCTGGATTTACCTTACCCAT
>CAIWVT010000359.1 GCA_903916135.1 uncultured bacterium | reverse complement strand
CAATCAATCGAAACGATGTCTCCGTCATAAACTTCTCTATTCCCAGGAATTCCGTGTACAACTTGATCATTCACTGAAATACAAAGTGTTGCAGAATATCCTCTGTAATATTTAAAACCTGGGATTGCATCATTTGCTCTAATATAATCCTCAGCAATACTATCAAGATATTTGGTTTTAACACCAGATTTAAGATAATTAGCTACTTCAGCTAAAGTTTTTCCAACAAGCAAAGAACTGATTTTTAATAATTCTATTTCCTCTTCTGATTTAAGATGTATCACATTCCAATAATAAAATTGTTATAATGATGCTTGACCATAACCACCAGAGTTACGACCTTTTATTCTTCCAGATTTTGTTAAACCATCATAATGTCGCATCAACAAATAACTTTCAATTTGCTGCAATGTATCCAAAACAACTCCAACCATAATTAAAAGAGATGTTCCTCCAAAAAATTGAGCAAATTGCGAGTTGACACCCATCAATCGAACAAGTGCTGGCATAATTGCAACAAATGCTAAAAACATTGACCCTGGCAACGTAATTCTCGACATTACATTATCTATAAATTCTCCAGTTTTTTTACCCGGTTTAATTCCAGGGATAAAACCACCGTTTTTCTTCATATCATCCGCCATTTGGTTTGGATTAATTGTGATAGCTGTATAGAAATAAGTAAATGCAATTATAAATAATGCAAAAGTAAAATTATACCAGAATCCATTAAAGTCAGAAAATGTTCTGGCAATACCAGATAATGCTTCAATATTAGTAAAACCAACCAATGTAATAGGAATAAACATAATTGCTTGCGCAAAAATTATTGGCATTACACCTGCAGCATTAACTTTTAAGGGTATATACTGACGTACTCCACCATACTGTTTGTTTCCAACAATGCGTTTTGCATACTGTACAGGAATTTTTCTTGTTCCCTGAACCAACAAAATACATATTAATATAACAACAACCAAAATTACTAATTCCAAAACAAAAACTATCAAACCTCCTCCTTGCTGTTCCATACGTGAAACAAATTCACCAACAAGAGCATAAGGTAAACGTGCAATAATACCTATCATAATAATCAGTGAAATCCCATTACCAATACCTTTATCTGTAATTTTTTCTCCGAGCCACATCACAAACATAGTTCCAGAGACAAGAATTACAACGGAAGACAACCAGAAAAACATTGAAGGAGCACCTTCTGGTAAAAATGGATATATAGCTTCACTTGGTAATTGGCTTGTTATATTTCCAATATAAGCTGGAGCTTGAGCCGCTGTTATAATTACAGTTAAAAAGCGAGTAATCTGATTTATTTTCTTCCTTCCAGATTCACCTTCTTTTTGGAGTTTTTGAAAATAAGGTATCGCCATTCCCAATAATTGAATAACAATGGAAGCAGAAATATAAGGCATAATACCCAATGCAAAAATGGATGCATTTGAAAATGCACCCCCTGAGAACATATTAAGTAATCCAAGCAATCCATCGCTGGATTGTTTGTGCAAAGCTCCAAGCATGTGAGGATCAATACCAGGTAATACAATATATGAACCGAGTCGGTAAATCAATATTATTCCTAAAGTAAAGATAATTCTTTTACGAAGATCCTCAATTCTATATATATTTCTTATTGTTTCAATTAGCCGTTTCATCCATTAAAGTTTTGTTGCGGTTCCACCTTGAGCTTCTATAATTTTTATTGCAGTAGCTGAAAAGGCATGCGCAGTAACATTAAGCTTGATAGTTAAAGCACCTCTTCCTAAAATCTTTATTAAATCTTTTTTTGAGGACAGACCGTTATCAATAAGAATTTTAATATCAATGCTTGTTAAATTTTTTGCTTCCGCTAATTTTTGTAATGTATCTATATTAATACCACTATATTCTACTCTATTAAAATTAGTGAATCCAAACTTGGGGATTCTCCGTATTAAAGGCATTTGACCTCCTTCAAAAGCTAACTTTCTAGAATAACCAGATCTTGATTGAGCACCTTTGTTTCCTCTTGTAGAAGTTCCACCTCTACCAGAACCTTGGCCTCTCCCAATTCGTTTGCATTTTTTTGTCGAACCCTTTGCTGGTTTCAGATTACTTAAGTCCATTGTATTTTTTTATTTAATATCTTTAATTAAATTTCTTCAACCGATAATAAATGGTTGATTTTTCTAATCATCCCTTCTATTTGCGGTGTTGCTTCTACTTCAACAGAATGATGCATTTTTCTAATTCCTAATGCAATCAGTGTTCTTTTTTGATCAGCTTTTCTGTCAATACCACTTTTAACTTGACTAATTCTTAACTTTTTCATGTTTATATTTTTGCTAAAGCGATTAACCGTTAAAAACTCTGCTTAATGATATACCTCTTAATTGAGCTATTGTGAAAGGATCTTTCATTTTTATTAAAGCATCCATAGTAGCTTTCACAACACTGTGTGGATTTGAAGAGCCTTTTGATTTTGCCAACACATTTTTAACACCAACACTTTCTAAAACTGCACGCATTGCACCTCCAGCAATAACTCCAGTACCAGGTGCTGCAGGCTTTAGGAAAATGTATGCTCCGCTGTATTTACCATATTGTTCGTGAGGAACAGTACCATTAAATACGGGAACTTTTATTAGGTTCTTTTTAGCATCATCAATTCCTTTTGCAATTGCTGCAGTAACTTCTTTTGCTTTCCCAAGACCATAACCAACAACTCCGTTTTCATTTCCAACGACAACGATAGCCGAAAAGCTGAAAGTTCTTCCACCTTTAGTTACTTTGGTAACTCTTTGTATGCTCACTAATCTGTCTTTAAACTCGATTTCGCTTGACTTAACTCTTTTGATATTTGCGTTTGACATATCTTATTAAAATTTTAAACCAGCTTCTCTGGCTGAATCGGCTAATGATTTTACTCTACCATGATATAAGTATCCGCCTCTGTCGAATACAACAGCAGTTATACCTGCTTCAATTGCTTTCTGCGCAAACGTTTTTCCCACTAATTTTGATTTTTCAACCTTAGTTGCCTTTACACTTGCAATTTCTTGTTCCATTGATGACACAGCAATAATAGTTTTTTTTGCTTCATCGTCAATTAATTGAACATATATATTAGTATTGCTCCTAAATACCGACATTCGCGGACGTTCTGCAGTACCTTTCACGATCTTCCTGATCCTATGTTTGATCCGTAATCGTCTGTATTCTTTGAAATTCTTTATTGCCATTACTCGAAGAGTTTAATTTTAAAACATTTATTTCTGAACGGCTGATTTGCCGGCTTTCTTTCTAACAACTTCATTTTTAAATCTTATACCTTTTCCTTTATATGGTTCAGGTTTTCTTAAAGAACGAATCTTTGCAGCAACTTGTCCTATTAGTTGCTTATCGTTTGATTCTAATATAATTGTTGGAGGCTTTCCTCTTTCATTTACGGTAGCTACTTTTACTTCAACAGGTAATTCAATAAAAAAGTTATGTGAATACCCCAATGCAAGTTCTAACACATTATTTTGAGCATCTGCTTTATAACCTACACCTATTAACTCTTGTTCAAATTTAAAACCTTCAGATACCCCTTGAACCATGTTGGCAATTAGCGAACGATATAAACCATGCTTTGCCTTAACACTATCATTTGCTCGTTCTACAACAATATTCTCACCATCAACTTTGACAGTTATATTTGAATCAATCATTTGTTTTAAGATACCTTTTGGTCCTTTAACAGTAACTTCGTTATCGTTAGAAACGGTAAGTGTAACTTGCTGAGGTATTGCTATCGGTAATTTCCCTATACGTGACATTTTTTCTTTTTTAAATTATTAACTAACGTAACAAATTACTTCACCACCAACTTTCAAATTTCTAGCCTCTTTATCAGTCATTACACCTTTCGAAGTAGATACTATTGCAATGCCAAGTCCATTCAGAACTCTTGGAAGTTTCTCAGCATTAACATATTGTCTTAATCCTGGACTACTTATTCTTTTCAAAGTAGAAATAGCTGAAGCTTTGGATGTAGGATGGTATTTTAATGCAATTTTTATAGTTCCTGGTTTTGACTCTTCTTCAAATTTATAATTTAGGATATATCCTTTTTCGAAAAGTATTTTGGTCATGCTTTTCTTAAGATTTGAAGCAGGTATTTCAACCATCCTATGGTTTGCCATAACAGCATTTCTAATTCTCGTCAAATAATCTGAAATAGGATCAGTATTCATAGTTCATGTTTTTTTTATTATTACTACTGTTTATTTTTTACCAACTTGCTTTTTTAACACCAGGAATAAGACCAGATAAAGCCATTTCTCGAAAATTTATACGTGAAATTCCAAATTGCCTCATGTATCCTTTTGGGCGTCCAGTAATCTGACATCTATTGTGTAAACGGACAGGAGAGGAATTCTTTGGTAATTTTTGTAAAGCTAAATAATCTCCAGCTTTTTTTAATTCAAGTCTTTTCTCTTTATATTTTTCATAAAGTTTTTCACGTTTAACTTCACGAGCTTTAATTGATTCTTTTGCCATGTTATTTTTGATTTTTAAATGGTAACCCAAATTCCTTTAATAAAGCATGAGCTTCTTTGTCAGTTGGTGCAGAAGTTACAAAAGTAATATCTAATCCATTAATTTTATTAATTTTGTCAATATTAATTTCAGGAAAAATGATTTGTTCAGTAATCCCAAACGAGAAATTTCCTCTCCCATCAAATCCTTTATCGTTAATACCACGAAAATCTCGAATACGCGGTATTGTTACTGAAATCAAGCGGTCAAGAAATTCATACATTTTTTCGCTTCGAAGCGTCACTCTAACACCGATAGGCATTCCTTTTCTAAGCTTGAAATTCGAAATGTCCTTTTTCGATTTTGTTTGTACAGCCTTTTGTCCAGAAATCATAGCCATTTCTTCAACACCAATGTCTATTATTTTTTTATCAGCAATTGCACCTCCAACGCCTTGATTAAGACAAATTTTTAACAACTTAGGAACTTGCATTACATTTTTATATTGAAACTGTTCCTTTAAATTTGAAACAATTTCTTTATGATATTTCTCTTTTAGTCTTGGTTGATAGTCCATTACTTAATTATCTCCTTTTTTTCAGATTTTTTTGAATACCTAACTAATTTATTGGTCTTTTCATCAATCCTTCTTCCGATCCGGGTCGGTTTACCAGAAGAATCATGAACCATGAGGTTTGATGCATGAACAAAAGACTCTTTTTTTAAGATCCCACCTTTTGTATTTTTAGAATTGGGTTTACTATGTTTAGAAATTAAGTTAACTCCTTCAACAATTGCTTTGTTCTTTTCAATAACGACTTTCAGCACTTTACCTTGTTGACCTTTCGAATCTCCTGCTATTACAGTTACTGTATCTCCTTTTTTAATATGTAATTTCGGTTGCATATATTTTTTTTTATAGCACCTCAGGTGCCAATGAAACAATCTTCATGTATTGCTTTTCTCTAAGCTCTCTCGCCACTGGTCCAAAAATACGAGTACCCCGTAACTCATCAGTTGCAGTTAACAATACTACTGCATTATCATCAAAGCGAATGTAAGATCCATCATTTCTTCTAACTTCTTTCTTAGTTCTTACAATAACTGCTTTACTTACAGTTCCTTTTTTAATATTTCCAGAAGGAATAGCACTTTTAACAGTAACGATGATTCTATCTCCCACTGAAGCATATCTACGTTTTGTTCCTCCAAGCACTCTGATACAGAGTACCTCTTTGGCACCACTGTTGTCTGCTACAATTAATCTTGATTCTTGCTGTATCATAGTTATTTAACTCTTTCAATAATTTCTACTAGGCGCCAACACTTATTTTTGCTCAAAGGCTTTGTTTCTGCAATAAGAACCACATCACCAATATTACATTGGTTTTTCTCATCATCAGCCATGAATTTGGTATTTTTTTTCACGAATTTACCATACTTAGGGTGCATTACTTTTCTTTCTACATTTACCACAATAGTATTCTGCATTTTATTGCTGATAACAACACCCGTTTTTTCTTTTCTTAAATTACGTTCCATAACAATTTACTGTTTTTTGCTGTTATTTATATCAACAGTTGTAGTTTCTCCGTGTATTTCTCTTCTACGCAATTCTGTATGCATCCGAGCTATAGTTTTTTGATAATCCTTTATCTTCATAGGATTTTCGAGAGGAGAAACTGCATGGTTCATTTTCAGTTTTAAATACTGTTTTTTCTCTTCCACTAATCTTTCTCTAAGTTCACTTAATGAAAGTTCTTTGATTACTTGCTGTTTCATTTATTTATATTTTATTCTTCAACGTAATCTCTTCTAATTACAAATTTTGTATCAACTGGCATCTTTTGTGCTCCTAATCGTAAAGCCTCTTTAGCAATATCAAAAGAAACTCCATCAATTTCAAATAAAATTCTGCCAGGTGTAACTCGCGCAACATAATATTCTAAGGCACCTTTACCTTTACCCATACGAACTTCGGCAGGTTTTTTCGTAACTGGTTTATCAGGAAATATTCTAATCCATAACTGACCTTCACGTTTCATGTAACGTGTAATGGCTTGACGAGCTGCTTCTATTTGGCGACCAGTTATCCAATATTCCTCAAGAGTTTTTATTGCAAAAGAACCGAATGAAATCTGATGTCCGCGATGAGCAGTACCTTTCATGCGTTGCTTTTGCATTTTCCTATATTTCGTTTTTTTAGGCTGTAACATTACAGTATATATTTTAATTAACCATTAAGTTTACTAAGTTATTTTCTTTTTCTTCTTCTTGCTTGATCTTTGCTACTTGGAGATTCTTGATTATTTACCTTCAGT